>JABJNS010000125.1 GCA_018664745.1 Flavobacteriales bacterium
AATTTCCATGGGCAACCTTTGGCAATGGCTATGGATTATTTAGCAATCGGACTTTCAGAATTAGGTTCTATTTCCGAAAGAAGAACTTATCAGTTAATTTCAGGATTGAGAGGATTGCCAGCATTTTTGGTGGCTGAACCAGGACTTAATTCAGGGATGATGATACCACAATACACGGCAGCAAGTATTGCGAGCCAAAACAAACAATTATGTACTCCTGCTTCTGTGGATTCTATAGTATCATCAAACGGACAAGAAGACCATGTGAGTATGGGAGCTAATGCGGCTACAAAACTATACAGAGTAGTTGAGAATACGGAACGTATTTTAGCAATTGAACTCTTAAATGCTACTCAAGGAATTGCGTTTAGAAATGCAAAATCTTCAGAATTTATTGAGGGAATATTAGATATTTATAGAAGTGAGGTTGAATTCCTTAATACAGATAGGTTATTGCATGATGACATTGAAAAATCGATAGGATTTTTACAAGGGCTTGCGGTTGATACTGAGCTACTTTAATTTGAGAATGTGCTAATTAGCATATTATCAAATCAGTATATTAGTTAATTAGAGAACACATACTCCAAGATATTAGCACCCATTTGTAGTGCTTTTAATCTGATAAAATCACTGTCGTTATGGACTTCTGCATCTTCCCAGCCATCACCAATATCTGATTCAAAAGTATAAAGACAGACCAAACGCCCATCAATTATAATACCAAATGCTTGTGAAGGACTTGCATCATGCTCATGCACTTTAGGCAAACCATTTGGAAACTTAAATTTCCCATGAAAAATAGGGTGGTTGGTAGGTAATTCTAGCAACTCAGTTTCAGGGAAAATCTTTTTTATTTCTGTACGCACAAAAGCATCCATTCCGTAATTATCATCTATGTGCAAGAAACCACCTGCTAAAAGATAGTTGCGTAAATTTTCAGTTTCACTAGCATTGAAAACTACATTTCCGTGCCCTGTCATGTGTAGGAAAGGGTAATTGAAAATATCGCTACTGCCAACTTCCACTGTTGCAGGGGCGGCTTTTATGTTTGTTCCAATATTCTCGTTTGCAAAAGTAATGAGGTTAGGTAGGGCAGTAGGGTTGGCATACCAATCGCCACCACCATTGTACTTGAGTATTGCTATTTCATAGGTGTTCTGCCCAATTAATAGAATTGGAAGTGACATTAATATTAAAAATAGCTTTTTCATTCTAGTATTTTACATTTATAGTATGGATAGCCACTATTCCTGCTGTTTCTGTACGCAATCTACTTGTTCCCAAATTTACAGCTTTATATTGGTTTTGCAAAGCCATATCAATTTCCTTAGTGGAAAAGTCGCCTTCAGGTCCAATTAAAATTGTAGTTTTTGCTACTTTATCTTCTGTTCTTAATGCTACTTTTTTTCCATCTTCACAATGAGCAATATACTTATTGCCTTTAAAGTCTTGTTTTAAAAAGTCCTTTAAGCTAATGGCTTCATTCAACTTTGGTAAATGAAATTTTAAGGATTGCTTCATAGCCGAAAGTAAAATCCGATTACACCTTTCAGTTTTAATTACTTTGCGTTCGGAGTGGCTACAAATAATTGGAGTAATTTCATCAATACCAATCTCGGTAGCTTTTTCCAAAAACCATTCGTACCTATCCATATTTTTGGTAGGAGCAATGGCAATGTGTAAATAGTAATTGTGTTGTTTAGGTTTTTGCTCAGAGCTAACTATTTCTAGTCTGCATTTTCTTGTGTCAGCAACTGTAATTTCTGCTTTGTAAAAAGCACCTTTTCCATCCGTAAAATTTAAAATATCTCCTTCTTTTTTGCGTAATACTTTAGTAGCGTGCTTACTTTCTTCAGCACTCAGTATTATTTCTTTTTCAGGATTTTCTAAATAGAATAGTTGCATGCTGTAAAGATAGATAATAGTTGTTAGTTACTGGTATCTACTTGCGTTATTTACAAGCCTCCCAAATACTATCCTTAGGTGCTGGAGCAACAATAGTAATGGGTTCTTTTTTTACTGGGTGTATAAATTCTAGTTTTTGAGCCAATAGATGGATGCTAGCATCTTTATTACTTCTACTAGCACCATACTTTAAATCTCCTTTTATAATGCAACCTATATTTGCCAATTGTACCCTTATTTGGTGGTGTCTTCCTGTTTTAGGTTTTATTTCTAAATGATAAAAATTGTCTAATTTTTTTAAGAGTTTAAAGTCCAATACGGCATGTTTGCCTTCTGCTCCTTTGGTTACGAAAGATTTGTTCTGCTTTTGGTTTTTCTGTAAGTAATTTTCAAGTGTTCCAGTATTGTTAGGGGGTGCATTGTCCACCACTGCCCAATAGGTTTTTTGTACTTGCTTTTCACGGAACTGCTCATTCATCCTGCTAAGTGCCTTGCTTGTTCGGGCATACAATACGATTCCTGAAGTAGGGCGATCCAATCTATGGATGGTTCCTAAAAATACATCTCCTGGTTTGTTGTATTTCTTTTTGATATAAGCTTTTACAAAATCGGATAGAGGTACATCACCTGTTTTATCTCCTTGTACTATATCGCCTGATTTTTTGTTAATGGCAATCAGGTGATTGTCCTCATACAATACTTCCAACATTAGTATTGCTCTTTCTCGTTAGGGAAATCAGTTGATTTTACATCAGCAACATAGCTTTGTACTGCCCCAGTAATTTCATCAAACAAACTAAGGTATCTTCTTAAAAACCTAGGGTTGAATTCGTGTGTCATTCCTAGCATATCATGCAGTACCAATACTTGTCCGTCCACTCCAGCACCAGCACCAATTCCAATAACAGGAATATTAATGCTTTCCGCTACTTTTTGTGCCAATTTTGCAGGTACTTTTTCCAATACTAAAGCAAAACAACCTGCTTGTTCCAATAGTTTAGCATCAGCTAATAATTTTGCAGCTTCCTCCTCTTCTTTAGCTCTTACGGTATAGGTTCCAAATTTGTATATGGATTGTGGTGTTAAGCCTAAGTGTCCCATTACAGGAATTCCTGCTGTAAGTATTCTTTCAACTGATTCAATAATTTCACTTCCTCCTTCTAGCTTTACAGTGTGCCCTCCACTTTCTTTCATGATACGAATAGCAGATGATAAAGCTTCTAATGAATTTCCTTGGTAGGAACCAAATGGCATATCCACAACTACTAAAGCTCGTTCCACAGCACGTACAACTGAAGCGGCATGGTAAATCATTTCGTTAAGTGTAATCGGAAGGGTAGTTTCGTGCCCAGCCATTACATTGGATGCTGAATCACCAACCAAAATAACATCAATTCCTGCACCATCAATAATTTTGGCTAGTGTGTAATCGTAAGCAGTAAGCATAGAGATTTTTTCTCCGTTCTGCTTCATTTCACCAAGGGTATTGGTGGTTACTTTTTTATAATCTTTTTTTGCTACTGACATTTTTTATTTTGTAAGGGTTACTACAAATGCATTTGGGTATCCTTTTGCAGCAACTTGATTTCTATGAGTTGTTGCTTCTTGTGGACTTTTAAATTGTCCTGAAAGATAAACATAAGTTCCGTGTTCGGTAGTTTCGTACCATATTTCATCCAATCCTTTAAGTGCAGAAGAAGGTTGTACCTGCATGTAAACGCCAAATTGTACTGCATATATTTTACTATTCCCTTTAATCTCTTTAGGAGTAGTGTAGGTAGTTGTTTGCTTAGTTAAGTCAGAAGGTTTTACGCCATTTACTTCAAAATCCTTTAGGATAAATAGTTCTTTTAGCTCAGTATTTGTTGTTTCAAGTTTTTTAAATTCCTTGTTTAAAGTTTGCACTTCAGTAGTTAATTCTATTTGTTTCGCTTTTAATAAGGATAGCTCACTATTCAAACCATTTACTACATCATCATGTTTATTTTTGATGTTTTGTAAAGCCGTTACCTCTTTATTTGCTTTTTTCAATTCTGCTGAAAGTGAAGCAGCATTTTTAGCGCATTCATTTGCTAACGCTCCATTTTTCTTTGCTGATTTTATTTGCTGATTGTTAGTGTTTAATTGAGCTTCTAAAGCTTTTATTTCAGCTAGTTTAGCAGTTATACTTTTGGATAAACCATTTTTAGTTTTACTGTGTGCTGATTTTTCTGCAGATAGATCAGTAGTTAAAATAGTGTTTTCCTTTGCTAATTTATTAGCCTTAGTTTTTAAGAGCTGTACTTCTGAGGTTAGTTTTGATATTTTACTATTTGATGAGTTATTCGTTTTATTTAAATCATTTGTAAGTTCCGTATTTACTGATTTTTCAAGTGCAATTTGTTGTTTTAAATCCTTTACTTTTTTTGTTAGTTGTTTGTTGCTTGCTACTGCATCAGTTTTGTTATTATTTAAACTATTAATTGTTGTGCTTAATGCATTTATTTCTTTTTCCTGTTCAATAGTAACTGAAGCAAGCTCAGAGTTTTTACTTGTTAAGCTAGTTACCTTGCTAGTTAGTTCTTTATTTGTAGTTTCTAGTGTAGCTACTGATGATTGAGT
>JABJNS010000126.1 GCA_018664745.1 Flavobacteriales bacterium
GATTAATACACGCAAAAAACACATTAAAAAACATCAAAGATATTAGCTTCATAACCCTTGATGGTAAAGATGTAATTAGACATAAACTAGTAAAAGATATAATTAACGCATATAAAAACGAAAACAATGATTAATACAATTAAAGGAACAAACTTCCAATTACCAGGACAAACAAAATTCTACAAAGGAAAAGTAAGAGATGTATATACTGTAAATAATGAAACACTAGTAATGGTGGCTTCTGACAGAATATCAGCTTTTGACCATGTATTACCTGAGGGTATCCCTTACAAAGGACAAGTATTAAGCCAAATTGCAGCTAAATTTTTAACAGCAACTGCTGATATTGTTCCAAACTGGATGGAAGCGACACCTGACCCAAGTGTAACTATAGGTAAGATGTGCGAGCCATTTATGGTAGAAATGGTAATTAGAGGTTACTTAACAGGACATGCTTGGAGAGAATACAAAGCTGGAAAGAGAATACTTTGTGGTGTGCCAATGCCTGATGGTATGGTTGAAAACCAAAAATTTGAAACACCATTAATTACGCCAACAACTAAAGCTGAGGTAGGGCATGATGAAGATATTAGTAGAGAAGAAATTTTAGCTCAAGGTTTAGTTGCTGAAGCTGATTACATAAAACTAGAAGAATATACAAGAGCACTTTTCCAAAGAGGAACAGAGATTGCTGCTGATAAAGGCTTAATTTTAGTAGATACAAAATATGAATTTGGAACAGATAAAAATGGAGTTATTACATTAATTGATGAAATCCATACTCCTGATTCATCTCGTTATTTTTACATTAAAGGTTATGACGAAAGTATTGCAAACGGAACAGAGCAAAAACAATTGTCAAAAGAGTTTGTGCGCCAATGGTTAATTGAAAACGGATTCCAAGGAAAGGAAGGGCAGTCTATTCCTGAAATGAGTGAAGAATACTGTATATCAGTATCAGAAAGATATATTGAGCTTTTTGAATACATTACTGGAGATAAATTCGTAAAAGAAGATGTAAGTGATGTAATTAATAGAGTAGAAAAAAATATCCTAAATTATTTGGCTCAATAATTAATGATTCATAATTTACTGATAGCAGTTGCAATTGCTAATCTGACTATTCTTGTTGGGTATAGCATTTATTTTTTTAGTAAACTTACTTTTTTCAAAAGCAAAACAATAGCGTTTAGCAAACCTATTTCTATAATTGTCTGTGCCAAAAATGAAGCAGATAATTTAAAAAGCTACCTACCGAAAGTATTGGAGCAGGACTATCCTGAATTTGAAGTTGTGGTGGTGAATGACCAGTCGCAAGATGGTACAGGAGTTGTTTTAAAAAACTTTGAACAAAATTACCCTAATTTGGTAGTGGTTACTATTGACGAGCACATTAAGCATTGGCCAGGAAAGAAGTTTGCCCTAACTTTAGGAATTAAAACCGCTAAGCACGAACACCTTTTATTAACGGATGCTGATTGTTTACCCAATTCTAATGGTTGGGCAAAACAGATGAGTAGTAATTTTAAAGATTCAGAAATAATTTTAGGTTTTGGTGGTTATCAAAAAAGAAAAGGGCTACTCAACAAAATAATCCGTTTTGATACTTTTAATGTTGCACAGCAGTATTTATCCTATGCGCTTGCAGGATTTACTTATATGGGAGTAGGGCGTAATATGGCCTACAAAAAATCATTGTTCTTTGATAATAAAGGGTTTGCCAAACACTTGCATATACCTTCAGGGGATGATGATTTGTTCATACAAGAGGTAGCAAAAAAAGATAATGTTTCAGTAGAAATAAATACTAATGCTCACACAACATCATCAGTAATTGAAAGTTGGAAGAACTGGAGCTACCAGAAAAGAAGACATATTACAACAGCACCTTTATATAAAACAAAATTTAAAGTATTATTATCTGTATATCCTTATGCTCAATTTTTCTTTTGGGCTGCTTTTATTTGGCTATCAATATTAAAAGCTCCTATTATTTTAATTATTACATTACTAGGAATCAAACTAATAACATCTTACATGGTTAACTATAAGCCTATGAGACAATTAAATACTATTGATTTATACTGGTTTCACCCCATATATGAAGTTATGTACCTTTTAGTACAAGGAATTTTTGTATTATTGAATCTTGTTAATAAACCTAAAAAATGGAGCAGATGACAAGCAATTTGACAGAGAAGGGAAAAAGAGATTTAAAGCTAATCAATAGAGCTTTAGAAAATGGTGACCCAGCTGCTTATAATGAGCTAATGAAGTTGTACCGTGATCCTATTTATTTTATGCTTTATGAAAAGGTTGGCGACCAAGAGTTAGCAAAAGATTTAACAATTGAATCCTTAGGTAAAGCCTTTAAAAAACTACATTTATACACGCCAAGTTATGCTTTTAGCACTTGGTTATATTCAGTAGCCCGCAATCATTGTATTGATTATTTACGAAAGAATAAATTACCAACTATCTCTATTGATAAAATGATGATAGATGAAGATGGAAAGCGCAATACTTTTGATTTAATTTCAAAAGATTTGAATCCTGAAATGATGATGGAAAAAAAACAAAGGATTGCTATTTTACGACAGATTGTTGATCAGTTAAAACCTAAATATCGTGACTTGGTAAAGCTTAGGTATTTTAAGGAATTGAGCTATGAAGAAATTGCTGAGACGCTAGATGTTCCTTTAGGAACTGTAAAGGCACAATTACACAGAAGCCGTGAGCAATTATTTAAAATTATGTCTGGAATAAAGGACGCCTACTAAATGCAAATTATACATAAGTACTTTCCTGATTTAACGGAAAAACAAATTCAGCAATTTACTGATTTACAAGAGCTTTACGAACATTGGAATGCACAGATAAATGTGATTTCCAGAAAGAATATGGATTCCCTTTATACAAACCACATTTTACACTCCTTAGCAATTGCAAAGGTTATTCAGTTTGAAAAAGGAACAAAAATATTGGACATTGGTACAGGAGGAGGTTTCCCAGGTATTCCTTTGGCAATACTGTTTCCTGAAGTTGAATTTTTACTAGTAGATAGTATTGGTAAAAAGATAAAAGTAGTAAATGAAGTAAGTACTGAAATAGGACTTAAAAATGTGCGTACTATGCACGAAAGAGCAGAAAACATAAAAGAAACTTTTGATTTTGTAGTGAGCCGTGCCGTAACCAATATGACGGACTTTAAAAAATGGGTAAAAGGTAAGTTCAATAAAAAGCACAACAATAGCTTAAAGAATGGGGTACTCTACTTAAAAGGGGGTGATTTATCAGAAGAATTAAGAGGGATATCACATACTTCTCATGAAATATCAGATACCTTTAAGGAAGAATTCTTTGAAACCAAAAAAGTGATTTATATCAGCTATTAAGTTTAGCTAATTTTCTTTCAAATATTCGTTTTATACCAGGGGAGAGGCTTTGCGTGTAATAATCTCCGAACAGTACTTCTAGTTCGTTTTTTATCTCAGGGTATTTTGTAGCCATAGTAAGCATGTAGCAACCCGAATAATAGCGTACTGCAGGTTGCTTATTTACATCTTCCCAAAGATTAGTGCATACATCAAAAAAGTACCCTTCAGCTTCTTCATTCAAAGGCTCCATTTTCATTACCACTTTTAGTAGTTCTCTTTGGTGTCCGTCTTTTTTATTTGGAATCGCTTTTATGATATCCAATAAATAGGGAAGAATGCGTTTGTCTTGTTTTTTAGTAGCATGGCAAAGTATCCAAGCTGCTCGCCAAGCATAAGGTTGTTCACTAGTTTGTATTAGTGAAATTGCCTGTTTAAAGTTATCATTATTTTTATTGAGGAAAGCCACAACATAATCCTTAGGATGTTGTCTGTCAAGTATTTTTTTTAACTCAACACTAGGCATATTTATAGTTTCTGACAGAAATAAACAATTTCATCTTTTGGTAGAGCATAGCGTTCCACTAACTCAGGACTTAATTCATTTATAAAGTCGCTCTCAGTAACTTTAAAGCCTGCTGCTGCTAGCTTTTTACCATAGTCTAGCCCGAATAACCTTAAGTGGTCATCTTGCCAGTAGAGGCGTTCTCTTTCCTTTGGGTCGGTTACGCTTTTATCCTCTTCCGTATTTGGGTTGTTTGTATCAATAGGTACTTGAAAAATTCCCCAGCCACCAGGCTTCATTACTCGATAAAATTCCGTCATTACTTTATGAGCATCATCAACATGTTCTAATACATGATTACAGATTACAACATCAAAAGAGTTGTCATCCATAGGAATATCATGTACATCCATTTTTACATCTGCCCAAGGGGATATTAGATCACCAGTAGTATAATCCAAGTTTTTCATTCCTTTAAACAGTTTAATAAAACAGTATTCAGGAGCAATGTGTAGGAATTTTAAATCGGCAGTAAAAAAATTTGTTTTCTCTTTCATGAATAGCCACATCAATCTGTGCCTTTCCAAACTCATACTATCAGGAGCAATTGCATTTTCACGAGAGATTAATCTACCATAAGGTAGTAGTTTACGGTATGTTTTTCCGTTTATTGGATCTTCAAATTTGTTTCCCCTCATGAATAATGAGAAGATTTGCAAGAAGAAATGACTTACATGTTGTAGGTAGTGCCTAGGAATAAGTCGTGTTGCTAAGGATATGATTAATTTCATCTTTTCGTTTTAAGGTTGCCAAAATTAAGAAAAGGAATGAATTAGTCCTCCTTAAAGTATTTAAATCCTAAGCGAGATAACATCTTTTTTTCAAATGCCCAAAAGAATTTGAATTGTCCAAACAATGCAC
>JABJNS010000127.1 GCA_018664745.1 Flavobacteriales bacterium
ATACTTAAGGAATTAAAAAAGGAAAGCAAAAACAAAAGCAGTATTATCATTTCGCACAGAATATCCACCTTACAGGATGCTGACCAAATTATAGTACTGGACAAAGGAAAAATAACTGAAACAGGAACCCATACTGAACTACTTGCCAACAAAGGATTCTATTATGAGATGGAGCAAATACAAGGCAACAAGCAAGTAAAATAAGGGAGTTAATTTATTTTAATATATTTGGCTCTTAAAAAATTATAGATGGCTGATAACAGAGACATGGAGGAGATTTTTTCAAAAAAAGTCCGTGCAGGAAGAAGAACTTATTTTTTTGATGTACGATCAACAAGAGCTGGGGATTACTACATGACCCTAACAGAAAGCAAAAGAGATTTTAATGAAGATGGAACTCCTTTTTACAAGAAGCATAAAATATATTTGTACAAGGAAGATTTTGCTAACTTTAAGGAAGCATTGAATGAAGTGAGTGACTATATAATTAAGGAAAAAGGAGAAGAAATTATCTCCAATTCCGAAAAGAAAATAGAGGAAGTTAAAGAAGAAAATAAAATTGAAACAAAGGCTACCCCTAAACCCGTACAAGAAGAAGAATCATCATCAACTGACTTTACTGAAGTAAATTTTGATGATTTAGGAAAGGATTAAAATCCAGACCAAAAACAAGTGGAAAAACCAGCAAAGCAATTTGTTGGTTTTTTTTTATGACTACAAATTACAAAGAAGGATAGCTAGACAATTTCTGAACATACCTGGGGTACAGCCTAGAGATTTAGAAGATTGGGGCTATGTTGTAATTGAGACCCACATCTACAAAAACTTAGATACTGCTGCCTAGTATTTAATGTTATATTTAGTAAAAAGCCCTGCCAATTGGTAGGGCTTTTTTGTGTTTTATGCTGTTATAATTTACACTTTTTTGGAGATAAAACTCAATAATCTTACACTTTTTTGGAGATAGAATTGTATATTTGCAACACTTATTCGGAGATGATTATGAAAAGAGCATTGTACAAACAGCTGATAGATTGGAAAAATTCAACAAAACGAAAGCCTTTATTATTACAAGGAGCAAGGCAAGTAGGGAAGACTTTTTTAGTAAGTGAGTTTGGTAAAAATGAATACAAAAATTTTGTTCACCTTAACTTTGAGCAGAACCCTAATTTAACTTCATTATTTGACGGAGATTTAAACCCAAAAAACATAATAAACAATATAAGCTTATATTTAGGTGTCAAAATAAATTCTGAAGATACTTTATTGTTTTTTGATGAAATACAAGAATCACCTAAAGCATTAACAAGCTTAAAGTATTTTAACGAACAATCTCCTGAATTCCATGTAATTGCAGCAGGATCATTACTTGGAGTAAGCGTTAACAAAGCAAGTTCATTTCCTGTAGGAAAAGTTAATTTTCTTACCTTACACCCACTATCTTTTATTGAATTTATAGAAGCAAGTGATGGTAGTTTACTTTCGTCAATGCTAAAGGAAATGAAAGATGTAACTGCTTTATCCGAATTAGTACACGAAAAACTATTACGCTTATTAAAAATGTATCTATTTGTAGGAGGGATGCCTGAAGTTGTACAAGATTATATTACAAATAATGATATTGTAACTGTAAGAAAAATACAAAATGATATTTTAGAATCCTACCAAAGAGATTTTTCAAAATATACAGACAAAAAGCAATCTATAAAGATTTCAGAACTTTGGAGCTCTATCCCCTTTCAGCTTGCAAGGGAAAATAAAAAATTTAAATATGCTGATGTAAAAAAAGGAGGAAGGTCAAATAAATACGAACAAACTATTGAATGGCTACAGAAGGCAGGACTAGTCAACATTGCTTATAATGTTAGTGTCCCTAATTTACCATTATCAGCATTTTCCGATATTTCAAAATTTAAATTATATCTTTTCGACAATGGCTTACTTGGTGCTATGCTAAACATATCATCAAGTATAATTATTGATGTAAAAAACACCCTATTTGAACAGTTTAATGGTGCTTTTGTTGAAAATTTTGTTGCTAGTGAATTAGTAGCCTATAATGATGAAAAATTATTTTACTGGACCTCCAATAGTGATGCTGAAGTAGATTTTTTGATACAAAGAAATAATAAGGTATTTCCTATTGAGGTAAAAAGTGGCATGAGCAGAAACACAAAAAGTTTAACTAGCTACACAACAAAATACACTCCTGAATTGACATATAGAGTTTCTCCAAGAAATTTTCATCAGTCAGATAAATTCATAAATATTCCTTTGTATTTAGTTTCGTACCTAAGATAAAGCAAATGTATTTATTACGGCTTTTTTCTTAACAACTCCCCTATTTTGTTGATAATTCAGCCCTTAAACACAATAAGAATTAAGGCTTTGCTACCTACTTTTATAGCCGTAAAAACAACAACAAAATGGGAAGAATAATTGCAATTGCAAATCAAAAAGGAGGAGTAGGAAAAACTACCACTGCTATGAACTTAGCAGGGAGTTTAGGAGTGCTAGAAAAAAAAGTTTTACTAATTGATGCTGACCCACAGGCCAATGCTAGTTCAGGAGTTGGGCATAACCCAAAAGAAATTGGAAATGGAATATATGAGTGTTTAATAGGACAAGCAACTGCCAAGGAATGTATACTTGAAACTAAAAGTCCTAATCTTGATTTACTACCTGCCAGCATTGATCTTGTAGGTGCTGAGTTGGAACTGGTGAACTTGGAAGAAAGAGAGTACAGAATGAAAAAGGTATTGGCTCCTATCCGAGATAAATACGACTTTATCATCATTGATTGTGCGCCATCATTAGGATTACTTACCCTAAATGCATTAGCTGCTTCCGATTCAGTAATCATACCCATACAATGCGAATATTTTGCTTTAGAAGGATTAGGCAAATTACTCAACACCATTAAAATTGTACAACAAAGACTTAATAATGATTTGATAATTGATGGCTTACTGCTTACCATGTACGATACGCGTTTGCGCCTATCCAACCAAGTAGTAGAGGACGTAAAAACACATTTTCAAGAAATGGTATTCAAAACCATTATCCACAGGAATGTACGCCTTGGGGAATCACCATCTTATGGAGAGACAATTGTAATACATGATGCATCAAGCAAAGGAGCAATTAACTACCTGAATTTAGCAAGCGAATTGTTAAAAAAATTAGAAATAGCAACTGTAGAAACAGAATAACATGACAAAAAAAAGAGGATCATTAGGAAGAGGATTGTCAGCTATTTTAGGAAATAACACAATTGATATTCCTGCTGATGTAAAGATTGACAACACAGCAATCACTGGAAAAACGCATGAGATTGCTATTGCTGAAATTGCAACTAACCCTTTTCAGCCAAGAACAGAATTTGACCAAGAAAAACTGCACGAACTTTCCTTATCCATTGAACAGTTAGGGATAATACAACCCATAACCGTTCGTAAACTAAAAGAAAATAAGTACCAACTTATTTCAGGAGAAAGAAGATTCAGAGCCTCAAAACTTGCAGGATTAACAAAACTTCCTGCTTATGTTCGTGTAGCAAACGACCAAGAAATGCTAGAAATGGCATTGGTTGAAAACATACAAAGAGAGAACCTAAACCCTATTGAAGTTGCCCTTAGCTATCAAAGGTTAATTGAGGAAGTAAAGCTAACTCAAGAGCAGTGTAGCGAAAGAGTAGGGAAAAACAGAACTACCGTTACCAATTTTTTACGCCTATTAAAACTTCCTTCTGAAATTCAAAAAGGATTGAGTACTGGAGATATTAGTACAGGACATGCTAGAGCACTTATCTCAGTAAAAAATACGGAAAACCAACTTAATATTTTTCATGACACAATAGCAAATGGTTATTCCGTACGAGAAGTAGAGCAGATTGTAAAAGATTTTGCAGATACTAACTACAAACGCACTTCCAAAACAAAAACAATAAGTACGCCAAACCCACTTCCTTTTTCACAACAAAAAATGGTGCATGATTTATCAAAAACTCTAGATAAGGAAATAGAATTGAAACGCAACAAAAAAGGAAAAGGAAAACTCATTATCCCTTTTACAAATGATGAAGATTTAGCTAAAATTTTTGAATTTATCAATAAATAAATTGCACGGAATTAAGTTCATATTTTTTGCTACTTTCCTAGCGTTTTCAGCAACATGTTTTGCTCAAGAATCTGTTGTTAAAATTCCTAAAAAAGCAGGAATGTATTCTGCAATTATACCAGGAGCTGGGCAAGTATATACCAAAAAATACTGGAAAGTACCCATCATTTATGCTGGACTAATTACCACTGCTTATTATTTTAAAGAAAATCATGATTTGTATGACCTTTACAAAACAACTTACTTGAATAGAATTGAAGGTGATATGTCAGATAATTTAAATTTTACGAATACCAATTTAGTTACCTTAACCGAACATTACAGAAGAAACCGAGAAGTTTCCGCTTTGCTATTTACTTTAACTTATGTACTTAATATTGTTGATGCCTCAGTAAGCGCACATCTGTTTGATTATGATGTAAGTGAGGATATTTCCCTACACCTAC
Source organism: Flavobacteriales bacterium (assembly GCA_018664745.1). GTDB lineage: Bacteria > Bacteroidota > Bacteroidia > Flavobacteriales > BACL11 > UWMA-0277. The sequence goes on from JABJNS010000127.1 coordinate 4,566, forward strand.
AACCTATCTATATAGCAAAAAAGAATGCTAGTGGCCTATCGCTATCAATTAAATTATAAATTTGCCGAATGAAAATTGCAATTTTAGGAAACGGTAGAATGGGCAAACGCATTAGTGAATTAGCCCAGGAAAGAGGGCATACTATCACTTGCACTTCATCATCCGAGAAACCAGCTAACACATTAGACTTAAGCTGTGCTGATGTAGCAATTGATTTCAGCACACCAACTACAGCATTTGAAAATATTAGCCATGCCCTAAAAAGTGGCATCCCTGTAATTTCAGGAACTACTGGTTGGTTAGAAAACCTACAAGAAATTGAATCTTTATGTTTATCAAAAAAAGGTGCTTTTCTTTATGCTTCCAACTTTAGCTTGGGAATGAATATCTTTTTTGAACTCAATAAAACTTTAGCCCGTTTGATGAAAAATCAAAACTATGAAAGTAGTTTGCATGAAATTCATCACACTAAAAAATTAGACTCTCCAAGTGGAACAGCCAAAACTTTAAGCAATCAAATGGATGAAATACTTGAAAACAATACCACTATAACTGCCGAAAGAACAGGTGATGTTCCAGGGACACACATCATAAATTATAGCAGTACAGTGGATGAACTAGAAATAAAACACACTGCTAAAAACCGTGATGGATTTGCAATGGGAGCTATTATTGCTGCCGAATGGATAATTGGAAAAGAAGGAGTTTTCAATATGCAAGATGTTTTAGCACAATAAAAAATTAAAAAATCGTTAGAGTAGAATATGAAAAAAATAAAAGAAATATTAGGTAAGTTCTTTACCATAGTTGCATTTTTAGTCTTTACTATAGCTTGGACAGTATTTGTATATTTACTTGAGGGAGAATGGCTATACTTTATCCCATTATTTGTTGGTGATTTCCTTTTTTGGGAAACTATAAACTACAAGTTCTGGAAGAAAAGAGTTAAAAAAGAAAAAAAGAAAAAAAGTGAAGTAAGCAGCTGGATTGATGCAATAACTTTTGCAGTAATTGCCGCTACCCTTTTGCGTACTTTCCTTATTGAAGCTTATACTATTCCTACTTCATCCATGGAAAAATCAATGTTGATTGGTGACTTTTTATTTGTAAGTAAAGTTGCATACGGACCAAGAGTACCAATGACACCTATTGCATTTCCTTTAGTTCATCATACTATGCCAATAGGTGGTGGAAAATCATATACTGAAGCTGTACAACTGCCTTACCACAGAATGAAGGGTCTTGGTATTGTGGAAAGAAATGACTGTGTAGTATTCAATTGGCCAGCCGAAACTTTAGGAAGACCAGTGGATAAGAAAGAAAATTATGTAAAAAGATGTGTTGGTATTCCTGGAGATAAAATTGAAATCAGAGATGCTCAACTAATAGTAAATGATGCTCCACAGGAAGAGCCAGAAGGAATGAAAAAACAATGGCACTATGATGTGAGCACAAAAGGGACTGGACTAAACCCAAATATATTATACGAAAAATATGATATTACTGAAGGGGGTTATGGGCGTAATCAAAATGAGTACAACCTTACGCTAACCAATGAAAGCCGTGATGCTTTATCAAAATTCCCAAATGTAACTAATGTAAAGAAGCAAGTTGAAAAAGCAGGAAAGTATGCTGACTATATTTTTCCACATGATGAAAACTACAAATGGAATGTAGACAATTATGGACCTATTACTATTCCTGCAGCAGGAGCGACAATTAATCTCACAACTGAAAATTTATCTATTTATAAAGATATTATTGAACGCTATGAAAACAATAAATTAGAGGTAGTTGCAGGTGAAATTTACATCAATGATAAAGTAGCCACTACCTATACTTTTGCCATGGATTATTTTTGGATGATGGGTGATAATCGCCATAATTCTGCTGACAGTCGTTTTTGGGGGTTTGTACCCGAAAATCATATTGTAGGGAAAGCCCTTTTTGTGTGGATGAGTTGGGACAAAAATGCAGAAGGATTGAAAAAAATAAGATGGAGCAGATTGTTCAGCAGTGTTAAATAATCCGCTATTACCTACCGCTTACTTAGCCCCTATTTCCTATTACGCTATTCTGCTGCAACACCCTAATTATAGTGTTGAAGTGCATGAACATTTTATAAAACAAAGCATTCGTAACAGATGCGAAATATATGGTGCTAACGGAAAGCTAAGACTAAGCATTCCTAAAGAAAGAAAAGGAAGTAGTAAAACCATAATTCAACAACTAAAAATTTCCTACAAACAAAACTGGCAAAAAGAACATTGGAATGCTATTGTTTCTGCTTATAACTCCTCCCCTTTTTTTGAATATTACAAGGACGAACTACAAGCTATTTTTGAAGAAAAGGAAGATTATCTTGTTGTTTTCAATAGTAAATTACAAAATATAATTCTTGACCTTTTACAAGAAGAAAACACTAGCAAAACAACTACCGAATATTTACATAAAGGTGATTTTTATGATTTAAGAAATCACAATTGGGAAACAGAAAACCAAGAGAAATACAACCAAGTATTTATGGAAAAACATGGGTTTATTCCTAACCTATCTATCTTGGATTTACTCTTTAATTTAGGACCTGAAAGTTCAGATTACTTGCATAATCTAGATATTAGTACTGAGATATAAGATTTGAGACAAAATAAGTCTAACATCTAATTACTAATATCTAACATCTATTTTTTACTTTTGTAAAAAATTAAAGAATGGCAGATTTAGAATTCAATAAGAATGATGATAAGATGAGGTTACTCATCTCGGAGATGAAAAGGAAACACGCTAAGGTCGCTTTAGGGGGTGGAAAGAAGAAGATAGAAAAACAACATGCCAAAGGAAAACTTACTGCCAGAGAGCGTATTGACTACCTAAAAGATACGGATGCTAATTTCTTAGAAATTGGCGCTTTTGTTGGTGAAGGAATGTATACTGAATATGGAGGTTGCCCATCAGGAGGAGTAGTTGCAGGAATCACTTATGTAACAGAAAAACAATGTATAGTTGTTGCCAATGATGCTACCGTAAAAGCAGGTGCTTGGTTCCCTATTACAGCCAAAAAGAATTTGCGTTTGCAAGAAATCGCAATGGAAAACAGATTACCAATTATCTACTTGGTGGATAGTGCAGGAGTATTTTTACCTATGCAAGATGAAATTTTTCCTGACAAAGAACACTTTGGTAGAATGTTCCGAAATAATGCTCGTATGAGCTCTATGGGAATTACACAAATTTCTGCAGTTATGGGAGCTTGTGTTGCTGGAGGTGCTTACCTTCCTATCATGAGTGATGAAGCACTAATTGTAGACAAAACAGGATCTATATTTTTGGCAGGAAGTTACCTAGTAAAAGCTGCTATTGGCGAAACTATAGATAACGAAACTTTAGGTGGTGCTACTACACATTGCGAAATTTCAGGGGTTACGGATTACAAAGCAAAGGACGATAAAGATGCTTTGGATAAAATCCGAAATATAATGGATAAAATTGGCGATACCGAAAAGACAGGCTTCAACAGGAAAGAAAGTAAAGCTCCAAAAGAGAACGAAAGAGAAATTTACGGAATATTACCTAGAGACAGAGCAAAACC
>JABJNS010000128.1 GCA_018664745.1 Flavobacteriales bacterium
CGCTCTTCCGATTACATCATCCGACTTTAAAGTAAGCATTTCTTGTAAGATATTTGATGCACCATAACCTTCAAGTGCCCAAACCTCCATCTCTCCAAGTCTTTGCCCTCCAAACTGAGCCTTACCTCCAAGTGGTTGTTGAGTAATCAATGAATAAGGACCAATTGATCTTGCATGCATCTTATCATCAATTAAGTGACCAAGTTTTAGCATATAGATAATTCCAACTGTAGCAGTTTGCTCGAAACGCTCACCAGTACCACCATCATAAAGATAAGTTTGACCTAATCTTGGTAATCCAGCTTCATCAGTTTCAGCATTAATTTGATCCATACTTGCTCCATCAAATACAGGAGTAAAGTATTTTTTACTTAATTCTTCTCCAGCCCAACCTAAGATAGTTTCATAAATCTGACCAAGGTTCATCCTTGATGGTACCCCAAGCGGATTTAAGATAATATCAACTGGCGTTCCATCTTCTAAGAAAGGCATATCTTCATCTCTAACAACACGAGATACAATACCTTTATTTCCATGACGACCTGCTAACTTATCTCCAACCTTAATTTTACGCTTTTGAGCAATCTGAACTTTCGCTAATTGCAATACTCCATTTGGTAATTCATCACCAATAGTAATCGCAAAACGCTTTCTTCTATGTTCACCATAAATGTCATTATACATTCTTAAATAGTTCTCAATCGTTCTATTTACTAGTGTGTTATTATCTTGACTACCCGTCCATTTATAAGGATCAACCAAAGTAAAGTCAATACCTAATAACATTTTCTTAGTGAACTTCTCACTTTTAGGAATCACTTCTTCTCCTAAAATATTTTTCACTCCTTTAGAAGCCTTACCTCCGATAATTTGGTAAAGTTTAGCTGCTAAAATATTTTTAAGCGCATAAGCTTCTTTCTCAAAAATAGCATCCAAACGCTCTAACTCATCTTTATCAGCTGACTTAGCTCTTCTATCTTTTACAGTTTTAGAAAATAATGATTTACCAATAATCACCCCTTGATTAGAAGGCTTAGCTTTTAATGAAGCATCTTTTACATCACCTGCTTTTTCACCAAAGATAGCTCTTAATAATTTTTCTTCTGGAGTAGGGTCAGATTCTCCTTTAGGAGTAATTTTACCAATAAGAATATCACCCGTTTTAACATGAGCACCAATTCTTACCATTCCATATTCATCTAAATCCTTAGTTGCAGTTTCAGAAATATTTGGGATATCAGCTGTTAACTCCTCAGCTCCCATTTTTGTTTCTCTAACATTAACAACATGTTCAGCAATATGTAATGAAGTAAATAAATCTTCTCTTACTACTCTTTCTGATAAGATAATTGCATCCTCAAAGTTATACCCTTTCCAAGGCATGAAGGCAACTTTCAAATTACGCCCAATTGCTAATTCACCATTTTCAGTTGCATAACCATCACACAATACTTGTCCTTTAGTTACTTTATCTCCAACTCTTACAATTGGTTGAATATTAATACATGTTCTCTGATTCGTTTTTTGGAACTTAGTTAAGTTATAAGTTTTTTCATCCTCATCAAAACTCACTAATTTCTCCTCCTCAGTTTTAGTGTATTTTACTTTTATTGTATTTGCATCAACATAAGTTACTTTACCTTCCCCTTCAGCATTAATCATTGTTCTAGAATCACGAGCAACATGAGGCTCTAATCCTGTACCAACAATAGGCGCATCTGTTCTTAATAAAGGTACTGCTTGACGCATCATGTTCGATCCCATCAAAGCTCTATTCGCATCATCATGCTCCAAGAAAGGAATTAAAGATGCGGCAATAGATGCAATTTGATTAGGAGCTACATCCATCAAAGTTACATTCTTAGGCTCAGCAATTAAATAATCTGCTTCACTTCTAGATTGAATTCTATCTTTTTCAAATGAACCGTCCTCAGTAAGAGGAGCATTTGCTTGTGCAATAATTTGCTCTTCTTCCTGTTCAGCACTTTTATAAACTGGTGCTTTTGAAGTGTCAATTTTACCTTCTTCAACTTCTCTATAAGGAGTTTCAATAAACCCTAAAGTATTAATTTTAGCAAAAACAGCTAAAGATGAAATCAGTCCAATATTTGGTCCCTCAGGAGTTTCAATAGGACAAAGTCTTCCGTAGTGAGTGTAATGAACATCTCTCACCTCAAAACCAGCTCTTTCTCTTGAAAGACCACCTGGCCCTAGTGCTGACATTCTTCTTTTATGAGTTACTTCAGCAAGTGGATTC
>JABJNS010000129.1 GCA_018664745.1 Flavobacteriales bacterium
CTAGTTGATGAGGTTTTTCTTGTTAAGTGATCGAGACAGGATTCGAACCTGTGACCGTCTGCTTAGAAGGCAGATGCTCTATCCAGCTGAGCTACTCGACCATTGTAAATTGGGCTGCAAACTTAAAACTTTTTACCTTTTAAAAAACAAAAAGCAAAAGAAAAATTTACTTATTTAAAACAGCCATTTTTATAGCCGTAATAGCGGCTTCTATTCCTTTGTTTCCGTGCATTCCTCCAGAGCGATTTACGGCCTGTTCCATAGTATTATCAGTCAACACCCCAAAGATAACAGGGATATCCAAACTAATATTTAAATCCTTAATTCCCATTGCTACAGCATTGCATACAAAATCAAAATGCTTTGTTTCTCCCTGTATAACAGATCCTAAACAAATTATTGCATCAGGTTTCTGCTTTACAGCAATCTTAGCCCCAAACACAAGCTCATAACTTCCTGGTACATCCAAGCGTGATATATCACTAGCATTAGCACCACACTCAATTAAAGCATCATAGGCACCTTTATATAAGCCTTCAGTAATGTTTTCGTTCCACTCAGAAACAACAATACCAAAGGATAAACCTTTGGCATTGGGAACATCTTCCTTGTTAAAATGGGAGAGGTTAGTATTTTTTGTTGCCATTACAATGAGTTTTCAGCTCGGGCAATGTACTTTTCAATTCCATTTCCTTCACGAGAAGTTTTATAATCAGCTTCAATTCCTTTGTATAAAGCTAAAGCATCAGCAACATCACCATTTGCTTCATGTATCATGGCTTGCTTTAACATATATCTTGGAGTAGTAAATTCGTTATCATTATTATTAGCAGCATCTTCATAGTACGAAAGAGCATTGTCAGTATCAGCAAGTTCCATGTAAGCATCACCAATACATCCTAAAGCTAATGATGAAAGCACTATATCATCAGATGAAAAATCACCTAAATACTCAATAGCATTTTCAAAATCACCTGTATTTAGGTAAGATAATCCTGCATAGTAGTTTGCTAAAGCACCTGCTTTAGTTGAGCTGTATTCATCAGCAATATCAATAAATCCTAAGTATTGTCCGTCACCATTCAATGCTAAATTGAACGAATCTTTTTGAAAATAAAGCTCTGCCATGAACATATCTGCTTGTGCTTCTTTCTCCATAGGAGCAATATAAAGGTTTTGATATCCTATAAATAATGCAATAACAGCTACAATTGCACCTACTGCTGTAATCAGATTTTTCTGATTATCTTCAATGTATTGTTCTGTTCTTGTAAGTGTTTCTTCAATTTGTGCAAATTGATCTTCTGTTTTGTTTCCTTTTTTAGCCATTTAATCTTATTTTTGGACCGCAAATATAAGTTTTTTGTGATAACTGAAATACTAAAACCAATCTAAAACCATTGCATTTAAAAAACCTACAATTAAATCAGTTTAAAAACCATAGCCAAAGTAGTTTTTCATTTACCAAACAAGTGAATTGCTTTGTAGGAAACAATGGTGCAGGGAAAACTAATATATTGGATGCTATTCATTATTTGTCACAAACAAAAAGCTATTTTAATCATATTGATGCACAAAATATTCAGTTTAATGCTGACTATTTTATGTTAAAAGGGAATTTTGAGAAACAAGATTCTGAAGATGAAATACAATGCAACCTAAAGGAAGGAGAGGGGAAAGTATTGAAAAAGAATCAGAAGAAATACAAGCGTTTTTCAGAACATATTGGGCAGTTTCCATGTATAATAATATCACCTACCGATACAAATTTAATACTGGAAGGAAGTGAGGTAAGGCGTAAATACCTAGATAGTAGCATAGCACAATACAAGCAAAGCTATCTGAAAACACTCATTAATTACAACAAAGCACTAAAGCAAAGAAATGCTTTGCTGAAACAATTTGCTGAAAGATGTTATTTTGATGAGATTACACTTGAAATATATGACAATCAGCTGATAGAACTAGGAAGCGTAATCCATAGAGAAAGAACAGAGTTTTTAAAAGAACTGACTCCTGTTTTTAATAAATATTATGCTGAAATATCAGAAAGTAAAGAGACAGTGAACCTTGCTTATAAATCCCAATTAAATGATGGGGATTATTCAGAACTACTAAAACAATCCTTAATAAAGGATAGGGCAAGTAATTACACACAAACAGGAACACACAAGGATGATATTATCTTTGAAATGAACGAGCACCCAATAAAAAAGATTGGCTCACAAGGACAGCAAAAATCATTCTTAATTTCTCTTAAGCTAGCTCAGTTTGAATTTATAAAGCATCAAATTGGCTTTAAACCTATACTATTGCTGGATGATATATTTGATAAGTTAGATGATAATAGAGTACTAAAATTAATTAGCTTTGTAAACAAAGGGGTATTTGGGCAAGTATTCATTACAGATACGCATGCTGAAAGGAGTGAGGAGATATTAAGTAAGGCCAACATCCCTTATAGTATTTTTAATATTGAAAATGGCGCTACTATATAATGAGAGGTAAAAACACACATAATGTTGGGGATATCATCCGTAAGCTAATGAAAAACCCAAAATTAGCAGGAAAGCTTGACGAACTAGATGCTATTGCAATATGGGATGACTTAATGGGTGATGCACTAATGAAATTCATAATTGACCGAAAAATATATAAAGGAACATTATATGTTAAGCTAAAATCGGCACCTATGCGCAATGAGTTGAGTTATAAAAAAACAGAACTCCTACAACAAATAAACAAACGACTAGGAAAACCATTCCTTAAGGATATTATCTTGAAATAAAATGAAATTGAAACCTATAAAAACTACTGATGAACTTGCATTTTACTCACTAGATGCTGAAAACCTTGAGGATATAAATCTATTTGAAGGTAGTGTACCTGCTGGATTTCCTTCACCAGCTGATGATGCTATGGATTTGGACCTGAATTTGCATGATCATTTGGTGCGTAACCCTAGCCATACATTTTGTGTAAAAGCAATAGGAGAGAGCATGAAAGATGCTGGCATACAAAGTGGAGATGTTATGTTGGTGGACAGAGCCATTGAACCTGAAAACAGAAGTATAGTACTAGCGGTTATTGATAGTGAATTTACTGTAAAGCGTGTAAATGTTTCTGACAATAAACTCTACCTAATGCCTGAAAACGAAAACTTTACTCCTATTGAAATCACTAAAGAAATGGACTTTAAGGTATGGGGAGTAGTTACTTATGTAATTCATAAGGTTTAAGACTTTACCTTTTAGCAATTAATAACCACACTCAAAGGTTCGCTAAGACAAGTTGTTGTTAGAAAACTTGCTTAATGTGTAAATTATAATATTCATGTATTTGCTAACAGAATAAGGCAATCTATTCCTTTTTATTGAGTTAGGATAGCCACACCCAAAAGTGTTTGCTATATCAATGAGTTTCTTTTTAGTGATCGCAAGAATATAGTCATCAATTGCGTGTTTTATTGCTTCACGCACAAGAATAAAGCCATCAATCGCGAGTTTTAATGCTTCACGCGTGTGTATCAAGTATCGGATTTTCTAGATATAGACATAAACAACA
>JABJNS010000130.1 GCA_018664745.1 Flavobacteriales bacterium
AATCTCAATCTCATCCTCAATTACCACATCATCTTCTACAATTTCAATTATTTCTGGCGGTGGCGGTGGCGGAGGTGGTGGCTTTACTTCCTGCTTAGTAATTGGAATAATTTCTTCTTCCAAATCATCAAGGCTTAAAGCCCCTAAATTATAGGCTATTTTCTCATACGTTTTGTACTCAAAAGCACCAAGTACCACTAACAAAGCGATAACTAAACCTATCTGTAAAAATAAGCCTCTTTTTCTTTCTAAATTTACTTCTGGATTCTTTTTTGGTTCCATAATATTTTAATTTTACCCTACTAATTCCTGATATGCTGAAGCATCAAGCAATTCATCTAACTCAGTAGCATCTGATATTTTAATTTTAATAATCCAACCTTCTCCATAAGGGTCAGCATTCATTAATTCTGGTTCATCTTCTAGCTTTTCATTAAACGCTAAAACCTCCCCATTTATTGGCATGAATAAATCAGAAACTGTTTTCACCGCCTCCACAGATCCGAAAACTTCTTCTTTTTCTAATTCTTCACCTTCAGTATCTACATCTACAAAAACGATATCTCCTAACTCCCCTTGCGCAAATGATGTAATCCCTACATAGGCAATACCCCCTTCAATTCTCAACCATTCATGGTCCTTTGTATACTTCAATTCTTTTGGAAATTCCATTCAATTATTTTTTTTCAAAAATACATTTTTTTGTTAGCTAACAAAATTATCCGGCCAAGGTAAATCGTAAACTAAATCCTCCATTAGTAATTGCACCAGGAAAAGTTGTTGAAATAAACGGATTGGTAACTACTCTATCATAAAACACCTTAATATTTAACCTTTGATTTAGCACATAATCAGCCGAAAACTTAATACTAATAATCCTTTGCCCCATAGTTATTTGCTCTTCATCTTCAATTACTTTTCTAATAACTGTTTTATTATTTCTTATATTTAGGTCTAATTTCAAATCTAAATCACTCGAAATTTTCTTTCCTCTTCCTCCTGAGAACATTTTAAATTCTACATCTTTTATTCTATAACCCGTACCTACTACATACTCATTACTATTAGTTTCAGTAAGCTGATTGTTTGCAAGTGACAGAGCTAAAACTCTACTTTTCTTTATCTCTACTTTTGTAATTAATGAATTTTTCCATGTCATATCTACCTTAAACAGAGGACTAAATTGCTCATTAATGGTAACTTGTGATATCTCACGAGAAACATGATAACTCATATTATTCATATTCATTTCATCCGTGAATCCATCTTTATTATCATCCTTATAATCCAGATTAGTTGTATAAGAGCCCACAGAATAAGTAGAACGATAAGCATGCCCAAAACTAAAAGTCTTAAATCTTTTCTTAATTGCAGGGATCTTAATTAATCCATCATAAGTAATTCTCCAGTTTGGTAAAGGTATAGCTGGAAATGCAGTTAATTTAGAGTTATTAGGATCCTTTCCTCCATAAGCCGCCAAGAAAGCTGGGATCATTACTTCTTGTGAAGTTGCCCCATAACCTCCAATTAAAGTTGGTAGTGTATCCCCAGGATAAGTAATATACTCAGTAGGGTAACCAGTAACAGGATCAATCCCACCGTTAAAATTAGGATTATTGGCTGCCAATTGGCGGGCTATATCAGCTCTATATCCTCTAAACTGACTAAATGTAGAAGATTCATAATCATCATTATCTCTTTTAAATGCTGTACTCCAAGAAATAAATGAGACACTATGGCCTCCTGTTTCCATTGGGCTAAAATGATTAAATTTATCTTGAAAATCATCCCACCTGAAATATTCAGTTTCACTATGAGAAGTTGTTTTATTAGCTGTTAATTCAATTCTAAATTGTTTTATTGGCTCTACTGTACTTCTTAAAGTTAAATTAGTAGAATTATTTGTTTTGTATAAAGTGTTTAAAGTAGAATCTTTAGTGATCCAACCTTGGTTTCCTGCATAATTTCTAATATCCCTTTGGCTTCCAAAAGCAAAAGGCAACCCTGGAGAAAGAGCCGACCAATCTTGTCCTAAAAAGTGAGGTTGATTCAAATAACCTGGAAGAAAAGTACCATTGTTTTCAGAATAATTAAGTGAAATATTTTTCACACTTAACATAAAACGAGTTATGTGTTTTAATACTTCAAATTTATTTTTCTTTTCCTCTTCTGAATCTTCTTTTTTAACTGCATTTCTATTCCTGCTAACTCGCCCCCTATTCCTTCCTCCTTGATTAATCTTCTTAAAATAAGGCACTTTATTATACAGTGTATTCATATTTATTTGCCCATTGTATTGTTTGGTGTTAGAATTCTGTATAGTATGCCCTAACTGCTTTAAAGCAAGAGGTGCAGAAGTCCAATTATAGCTTGAGTTATATCTAGTATTTAAAGAAATAAAATTAAACAGTGGAATTTTATTTAAAGGCACTTGATAATTCAAACTAAAAGTTTGATGATATGATGTTGCTCTACCAAAATCCCAAACATTACTCCAAATTGTATCCATCTTCCCTTTGTAATGAGGATCACTTTTATCTATTTTCCCAGATGGCTCATCAATATTTGCTTTTGAATTTACAGCAAAATCAAGTTTAAGTGTACGAGTTAAATCATATTTAAATTCATACATTCTATTCCATTCAAACATCTTACTATAAGTAGGTGCTATAGGGTAAGTGTTTCCATAAGAAGACGTTAAACTTCTAAGCTGAGTTTCATTGTAGTTTCTATTTACATCCGTTCTAAAAGAGAACGACTTTGGCATAGTATTAAAATTAATATCCTTTATCAATCGGAAATAAGGCGATTTAGGGAATTTAACTTTAGCAAATGGTTTAATATTTTTTGGTTGGGTATTAAAATTATAAGTTAATGCACCCCTATAATTTACAGTGCGATTTTCCTCAATATTTATATTGCGTATAGATGTTTCATTTTTAGAATAGGAGACAGAAAAATTCTCTACATCATACACCTTTGGTTTCTTAGCTGCTTTTCCTTTCTTATTAGTTTTTGTCTTTCTTACATTTGTAAAATTGATACTCTTACGCTTCACATAGTCCTGAACTATGTGTTTTAAAGAATCCTTCTCAGTTGCATTATCTAATGCTTTTAATGAAGTAGTTAATAATATATCAGGATCAAGCGGATTGTATTGAGGGTTTTTAATTGATTCTGAATGCCCTATATACATTGGAATTTTTACACCAAAATCTTCAGGGAAAAATTTACCTAAATCAAAGGATGATGAAAAATCATATTGATAAGCATTGTACTTTTGGCGTTCATTTACTTTTTTCTCAATACTTCCAAAGCCAACAGTACTCATATTTCCAGAAAGAGTTACATTTCCAAAATCAGCTAAACGAGCAGTTAATCTACTATTGGCTGCCCATCCGCCATATTCATCAAAATCAGTAAGCCTAAGTTCATTTACCCATATTTGCCCACACTTAGGCAAACCATCATCAGCTGAGTTTATACTTACTTTTTTAGGGTTCCTTACCCCAATCATTATCGTTTTTACTTGTGCTAAATTAGGGTTTCCAACAACTGTTACCTTCCCTCCACTTGTATGCTTAATATATGGCAGTCCTACATCAGAACCATTAAAGTTCCTTTCTTGCTTAGCCAATTGGAAAATCTCAAAAGCTATATCTATTTCGTTTTCAGTTGGCCAAATAGCATTTGCTGAGCTTGTAAAATGATCGGTAGGCTGTAGAGATATTTCATACTCATAATAATTAGCTGTAAAATCTGTTCCCAAACGAATAAAACAAGATAAATCTCCTTTCTTCAAATCATCTTCCTCTCCCTCAGCATGCACAAACATTTTTATACGCTTATAAGCCCTCACATCAATATCAGCTGTTTTGTAGGCCGCACGAGAATCTCCATCTTGTAAATCACAAACCTTTAACACTAAGGATTGCTCATTCTTTTGTCTAAGTGAAGTAGTTGTATTATCTACTTCTTGCTCAATTCCAGGAGGTAAAACATAGTTGATTGGCGAACGATTTCCATTTTCCTCAATATTTACAGCCGAGACATCAAAAGTTGTTTGTCCTTGATCATCCAAAGGAATATATTCCCCAGGCTCTGCTAATGAGAAGTTATACCTTCTCCATTCTCCTCTCACTAGTTCCAATGTAGCAAAACGACAAACAATTGGCTGATGAAAATCAGTAAATGCCATTCGCATAAAACGGATAGACTTAAAATCTCGAATACTTCCAATTACATTATCGGGCTGATAAACAGGCACTCTAAACTGATACCATTTTATATTTCTTGTGGACCCATTTTCTGTTTTTACAGTAGTTTCTAGCACATCAGAAATATGACTATCCCCAACATCCATTCCAGGAAATAATCTTACTTTATACTGAAAGTAACTTTCTGTTTCACTTAAAGTATGATCCCTATTTAGATCCTCAGTATTCGGTTGTGAGGATGCTGCTGTTGGATAAGTTTCAGGAGAATTATCGGTAGTAACCGAGTTACCATCTGTATTATTAAAATTCTTGTACCTATCCAAAATTAATTCTGATCTACTATCAAAATCTGAACCTCTGAAATAATGAAAATCATCTGCTGAAGGATCTTTTACTGCATTTTTATATGCAGTAGAATTTGTACCATAAGCTGAAGCTAAAGGCTGGATATACACCGAATCAAAGAATAATTTTTCATCAGTATTTCTTAGCCCATCCATACCAACATCCTGAAATTCACGAGAAGTAGGGTCATTATCAAAGGCTTCAACAATAGAAAAATTAGTTGGGACTCTACCCCAAACAGTTGTATCTACATCCTCAACTGTTGCTGAAGTTGGCAATCCATTTTCAAAACTTTTATACCCATCACGCAACACATCCTCCGACACATTTCCTAAGTGTAAATACATATCACCCCCTGAATGATTCACCAAACCATCCTCATCATTAAAAGGATCCATCATCCAAAACTCTACAAATTCAATATTAGCAGCTTCAAAATCATTCGTCTCTAGCTTACGCATTATCCCTCCCCAATTTTCGGAAGGAGATATTAAAGTTCCATCAGCATTTAATCCGTTAACCGTATAATTATTAGACCCCCTTTCAGCAGGATAATATGCCAAATCAAGCACTGCTAAATTTGTGATTTGACTTCCTAAATCTGGATCTTTATTTGGAAAAACTTCTGTTTCCAATACCTCTCGTGCATAATGATAAGATTGCTGAGCTATTGAACTTCCGTTTGCTAAAGCAATGGTTTTATTTACATTTGGTGGAGTAATAGATGTACTTCTAAAAAAGAGAGGGTCAATAGTATACCAAGCTAATTTTGCTCTTTTATACCCCAACATTAAATCATTATTTAATGCGGAATTCATAAAAATATCTTCTTGTTTTTCAGGAATTGAAGCCATACGCCAAGCCCCCATATTTTTAATATCTATTGATGTCCTGCTCGACTCAAAATCATCAATATACGAAACCCCTTCCTCACCAACAGCCTTGTGATGGCCAGGAATAAGGTGTGCAAATTCAGCAGTAGCAATTAAGCGAGATTTTGCTTTTGTCTCAATCAAAGGCAACCAATCAACAGCACGAGTCAACCAAGGTGCTTCTGTTTGGTAATTCCCATCTAGTCCCCAAATAGTATTTGATATAGGCTCATCACCAGTATTAATTTTTTGCGTGTATGGGCGCTCAGTTAAATTCAACATAGTAGCTCCAATTAGAAAATCCTTATTAATTTCATAATCAGCATGCAAACCAACTAATGTTTTATTCTGAATACCGAACATGGAGTTGTTTTCTAAGGAAATCTTGATTGGTACACCAGAATTTAAAATTCCTTCATTGATAATTGTAACACGCCCTAACATGTAATCAACTGTGTAATCCTGGTTTTCTGTTAATTTTTGCGACCCTGCAGTAACCGTAACCGATCCTTCCGGAACATTCATAGCATTCAAGCGAATTTCAGCTCCTGATGAAGATTGATAAGTTCCTTTCAGTCTAAACCTATTTAATTCAGGATATTGTTGCGCAACTGTAAGGGTAGAGTCATACAATGCTTGATACACATATTTTTTTGCAAGTGTTGGGTTGTTAATCTTATTGTACAAATGAGAACCAAACGGTTCGCGTACAGGAAAAATGACTCTTCCATTTGAAGCTTTAGCAGTTACCCCTTCTATAAAATCAAATACTCCATCTGACTGAGTATCCATCTGCTGATTTAACCTATCTAAATTTAATACTTTGATTAATGGAATTCCTTCTAGATTTCCTTCTCCTAAATAATTTGTTAATGCCCCAGACTCTTCAGTATTTTCATACACGACATCCATGATAAAACCATCTTTACTCATTTGATAAGCCCCTAAAGCATAGACATTTTTCATCATCAAACCCCAATTAGGAAGTAATGGTGTGAAATTTGTTCCTTTTAATAACTTTACAATTAATGCTTCTGGTGCATTTGGTCCAGTTGAACTTAATTCTCCAACCTGAAAAGTCTTACTCCCTCTAGTGTATTTAAAAGCAACTGCTAAAACCTCATCATTATTAAGTGCTTGATTCAAAGAAATATACCCTAACTGATTATTAATAGTAAACTCTGATTCAGAAAGTTTTCTTGCTCTTTCAAGTTTTTCAAAATCTGTACCGTTAGATAGTGAGCTTGATTGTAAAACAGCATTTACTTCATTAATATCTCGGATACCTGAATAGGTTGTTGTAAGTTTACTAAATAAATCATTTGCTTCATTGTTATCAGGAAGTGCATCAGGGCGAAAATTATATATTTGCACCTCTGGATCATTAATATTTCCTTCACCTGTTTCTTCATCATAATATGAAGATGTCTCTCCAATGTCTAAGAATGCAACAATATTTCTTGTGTTTTCAGTTGTACCAGTTTTATTAGTTACCCAAACCTCAACCTTTGTAATATTAATTGCTGAATTAACAAAAGGTAAGTTTGCTAAAGCTACATCATAATTATTCTTAAAATAATGTGCTAAAAAGAAGTGCTTATTCGCTTCATACTGGTCTGCATACACATCAAATTCTGAGGTTTGTGCACCTCCACTTACTTCAATTTCAGAAGTTGTGCTTTTCTGCTGAGATAAAATACCTGTAATTGTTGTGCGACCAAACTGGAGTTGAGTTTTAAATCCAAATAAAGATTGACTACCTGTAATTAGAGTCCCATTTAAAGGCAAACTAACATTACCAACTTCTAACTTTTTTATAATTTCATCCTCATAACCTGAATATTCTAACTTCATTTGATTCTCAAAATCAAAAGTACTTTCAGTATTAAAACTTGTTGTAAGTTTTAATTTATCTCCAATTTTACCAATTACATTCATTTGTATTTTCTCTTGAAAATCAAAAGAAGTAGTCTTTCTTTGCTCCTCTGGTAAAGCAGGATTATCTAGTCTATTAATTTTTAACCCAAAAATAAGTTCTGCTGAACCTTGAGGTCGAATATCTACAGCATTACCTCCAAAAATCCTATCAAAAGCCTGCCCAGGAATAAATAGCTTTGGTAAACCTAAAGCTGAAGTCTGATTACCTAATCTCTCTTTTGACCTATCACTCCAATAATTAGCTATAGATTTTTGCATCTTAAACTGCTGATATTCCTGAAAACCGAGCACCCTCCCTTTTTCTGCATCTAAACCACCAATTTTATTTTGAATAAGATATTGATTATTTGTTATATCATATTTTACTTGGTTATGAATATTAGGAGGATCATACATAAATACCCCCCTATTTTGATTACCAGAAAAAGGGTAAGCCAAGGCAGTATCAGCAGTAGATTGCGCTCTCAAATTTGTAATTGCAAAAATAATTGCAAAAACAAATACGAATAACTTATGGTTTTTAATGCTTTTCAATTCCTGGTAAAGTAATTACATTTGGCTTAATGCCGTTCTCACTAAATCTTCTACACTTACAATTTCAGGGTTTGATTTTAGAACCTTATCAATCTTACTCTCTGCCCCTTTTTTAGCAAATCCTAAAGCTAGTAATGCAGATAACGCTTCTTCTTTAATTGTATTGTCTATTGCATCAAACAATAAATCAGAGGTTGGCATCCCTTTTGCTACTTTATCTTTTAGGTCAATAATAATTCTTTGAGCTGTTTTCGCACCTATCCCCTTCACACTCTGCACAGCTTTTACATCAGCAGTAGTAATGTGGTGTATGATTTCCTGAGGGGAATAAGTAGATAAAATTACTTGTGCTGTACTTGGTCCAACACCCGATACCGAAATTAGATTTCGGAATAAATGACGCTCACTCTCTTCATAAAACCCAAATAAAGTATGAGAATCTTCTTTTACTGAAAGATGAGTAAATAGCCTACATAATTCCCCATCAATTGCCGAAAAAGTTTGCAATGAAATTTTGATTTTATAGCCGATTCCATTACAATCTATCACCACATAAGTTGGTGTTTTTTCAACTAGTTTTCCTTGGATGTGTGTTATCATTTTTTAATTTGTGCGTCAACCACTGACAGGGTTACCATATTAATAATTTCACGAACTGTACAGCCTAACTGCAAAATATGCACTGATTTTTTCATCCCCACTAAAATAGGGCCAATAGAATCCACCTCAGCTACTTCTTGAAGTAATTTATAGGCTAGATTTCCTGACTCAAGATTAGGGAAAATTAAAGCATTTGCACTTTCTTCTGCTAATGGGGAGAAAGGAAATATCCTTTCTGTTTTTTCAGCATCTAGAGCAAAATCAGCTTGTATTTCTCCATCAACTACTAAGTTAGGATGTTCTTTCCTAATAATCTCAGCAGCTTTTGACATTTTTGCAGAAGCATTAGTTCTAGTAGATCCA
>JABJNS010000131.1 GCA_018664745.1 Flavobacteriales bacterium
TTGTTGGGAGAATTAGAAGAGATTTTACTCAAAAAAACACCTTAAATATGTGGATAGTGGCTGATAATTTAAGAAAAGGAGCTGCTACAAATACAGTGCAAATTGCAGAATATTTGTTAAAGAATAATTTACTTTAATTAAACTCTTTTCGGTAAAAAAGCAAAATCGTAAATATACCCACTGATATACCTGCATCAGCAATATTGAAAACAGGGCGGAAAAAGATAAAATGATCACCACCAATCATTGGGAGCCATTCAGGATAATGACTGTTTATTAACGGGAAGTAAAACATGTCAACTACTTTACCATGCAGCAAGGAGGAATAACCTCCAAATTCAGGCATAAAGCTTGCGATATTATGGTAACTTTCATTAAAAAAAACTCCATATAATGTACTATCAATAATATTACCGATTGCCCCCCCAATAATTAGTCCTATTGCAATTAGAGCTCCATTTGGCATTTTGTTTTTTACAATATCAAATACATATTTTATTCCTAAACTAACTACTATTATTCTGAATAAGGTGAGCAGAGTTTTCCCTGTATGCCCACCAAATTCCATGCCAAAAGCCATACCATTATTTTCAGTAAAGTGAATAATGAACCAATCAAAAATTTGAAATTCTTGTCCTAAAACAAAATGTGTTTTGATCCAAACTTTAAGAATTTGGTCAAGTAAAATAAGAATAAAAGCGGTAAGAAATATTTTTTTCAAAGTAGCTTATTGAGCGTTTTTAGCTTCAATACTTAGTGTAGCGTGAGGAACAAGTTTTAATCTTTCTTTCGCAATTAATTTACCTGTACTTCTACATATTCCATATGTTTTATTTTCAATACGGATTAAAGCATTATTAAGACTTCTAATAAAT
The DNA here is from genome assembly GCA_018664745.1 of Flavobacteriales bacterium. Classification (GTDB taxonomy): domain Bacteria; phylum Bacteroidota; class Bacteroidia; order Flavobacteriales; family BACL11; genus UWMA-0277. The sequence continues at coordinate 876 of JABJNS010000131.1, forward strand.
TTTGCTTGCCTTTCAGCTAACTTAATATTTTCTTCCTTTGAAAGTGTTGATGACCCTTCTTCAAATTGCTTAAAAGTAGGAGAAGTGTCTTCTGTTCCATTGTCAGAATCATTAGCTGTAGCAGCTCTAAGAATATCTAAATCGTCTTGAGCACTTTCAATTTTATCAAGAATGATTTGTTTAAATTCTTGAAGTTCATCTTTTGTATATGTAGTTTTTTCAGCCATTGTAATTATTGTTTTTTAATACTAACTTTTGCAGTTATTTTATCCACTAACTCAATCTCATCAGCTTCATTATCAGCAATCTCTATAAATTCTAATTTGTCTGCTAAAGTTTCATCACAAATATAAGCGAAATTATTTTGAATGGCCGAGCTTAATTTAGCATTATTTTCAACTAAGATATTAACCTTATCAGTTACTTCAAAAGCCTTGTCTTTTCTTAGGTTTTGTATTCTATTAATAAATTCACGTGCTAAACCTTCTTCTTTTAACTTATCAGAAAGAGTAATGTCTAAAGCAACCGTTACTCCATCATTATTAGCAACAATACAGCCAGGAATATCAGCCGAACTAATTTCAACATCTATTAAATCAATTGTGATTTCATCATTAATTTGATAAATTTCATTCTTTTCTATTTGCTTAATATCATCAGCTGTAAACTTGGCAATAACTCCTGAAATGAATTTCATATGCCTACCAAACTTTGGGCCAAGTGTTTTAAAGTTTGGTTTTATTTGTTTGGTTAATACATCAGAATCCTCAGTTAAATAAGCTATTTCCTTAACATTAATTTCACTTAATATAATTGAAGAAATTGCTTCAATATCCTCTTGCATTTTTGAGTTTAAAACAGGAATCATTATTTTTTGTAATGGCTGCCTTACTCTAATCATTTCCTTTTTCCTTAACGATAAAGCAAGAGAGGTAATATTTTGTGCTAATTGCATTTTTCGTTCCAAATCAGTATCTATTTTAGTGCTGTCAGACTTTGGGAAATCAGCTAAATGTACAGATGTTGCAGATTGCAAATTGCTTATGGAATTTAAATCCTGAAACAACCTATCCATAAAGAATGGAGCTATAGGTGCAGACAAAAGTGTAATCTTTTCTAAACACTCATAAAGGGTTTGGTAAGCAGAAACTTTATCAGAATTATATTCACCTTTCCAGAAACGCCTTCTGCTTAAACGAACATGCCAGTTACTTAATTTATCCATAACAAAATCTTGAACTAAACGAGCAACACGAGTTGGCTCATATTCTTCATAAGCGTCTTCAACTTGCTGTATAAGTGTATTCAATTCTGAAAGAATCCATCTATCAATTTCAGCTCTATTCTTAACAGAAACATCCTCTTCAGAGTAATTAAAGCCATCAATATTTGCATATAATGCAAAGAAGGAATAAGTGTTGTAAAGTGTTCCAAAGAATTTTCTTTGTACTTCTTGTATTCCGTTTTCGTCAAACTTTAAATTATCCCAAGGTTGTGCATTGGAAATCATATACCACCTTGTTGCATCTGCACCATATTTATCAATAGTTTTAAAAGGGTCAGTTGCATTCCCTAGTCGCTTGGACATTTTATTTCCATTCTTATCCAAAACTAAACCATTGGAAATAACATTTTTATACGCAACAGAATCAAAAAGCATTGTTGAAATAGCGTGCAAAGTAAAGAACCAACCTCTTGTTTGATCTACTCCCTCAGCAATAAAATCTGCTGGATAATTTTGTTCAAATATTTCTTTATTTTCAAAAGGATAATGCAATTGAGCATATGGCATTGAGCCAGAATCAAACCAAACATCAATTAGATCTAATTCTCTTTTCATTGGTTTTCCATCTGCTGAAACTAAGATAATGTCATCAACATAAGGCCTATGTAGATCAAAAGAATTATAGTTTTCTTCTGAAAAATCCCCAGCAATAAAATCAGATAAAGGATTAGTTGTCATAATTCCTGCAGCAATTGATTTTTCAATTTCTGATTTTAGCTCTTCTACCGAATTAATACAAATTTCTGATTCACCTTCTTCTGTTCTCCAAATAGGAATAGGAATTCCCCAAAATCTTGAGCGGGATAAATTCCAGTCTACTAAATTTTCTAACCATTTTCCAAAACGACCCTCTCCTGTTGATTTTGGTTTCCAATTTATGGTTTTGTTAAGCTCCAACATCCTGTCTTTATAATCAGTTGTTTTTACAAACCAACTGTCCATTGGGTAATATAGAATAGGCTTGTCCGTACGCCAACAATGTGGATAGGAATGTTCGTATTTTTCAGCCTTAAAACAAAGATTTTCTTCTTTTAGTTTGATAACTATCTGAACATCAGCAGGAAGTTTTGGTTTCTCATCCTCAGCAGTATAAAATTCATCTTTTACATACATTCCCGCAAAGTCAGTAACTTCATCAACAAATTTTCCTTGCTTGTTTACGAGTGTTAAGCTACCAATTCCATTTTGTTTACATACCCTATTGTCATCAGCACCAAAACTAGGAGCTAAATGAACTATTCCTGTTCCATCTTCAGTAGTTACAAAATCTCCAAGAATAATTTTAAATGCATCTCCATCTTCTGGTTGAGCATAAGGTAAAAGTTGCTCGTATCTTAAGCCTTCTAGCTCCTCTCCTTTTAATTCTGAAATAATATTAAAGGGTAAGTTTTTATTCCCAATCACATAATCCCCAAACTTTAAATCAGAATTATCGTCATTAAAATATTTGTTTGACAGGTCTTTAGCAACAATAACAGTTATTGGTTTTCCTGTATATTGATTTAATGTTTCAATTAAAAGATAGTCAATCTTTTTTCCAACAGCAAGAGCAGTATTAGAAGGTAAGGTCCATGGTGTAGTTGTCCATGCTAAACAATAAACATCATTTTTAGTTTTGTTAAAGATAGACACTGAATCAGCATTTGAAATTAGCTTAAACTGAGCAACTGCAGAAGTATCTTTTACATCACGATAACATCCTGGCTGGTTTAACTCATGTGTGCTAAGTCCGGTACCTGCTTTAGGAGAGAATGGTTGAATAGTATGTCCTTTATAAAGTAACCCTTTTTTGTGCATCTGTCCTAATAACCACCATACACTCTCTATATATTTATTGTCATATGTTACGTATGGGTTATTCATATCTACCCAATAACCCATCTCTTCAGTAATGTTTTCCCAGCTTCCTTTGTATTTCATTACATTTGTTCGGCAAGCTTTGTTGTAATCTTCAATTGAGATTGTAGAGCCAATATCTTCTTTGGTAATTCCTAATTCTTTTTCAACACCAAGCTCAACAGGAAGTCCATGTGTGTCCCATCCAGCTTTTCTGTTTACCTGAAACCCTTGTAATGTTTTATAGCGACAAAATAAATCTTTAATTGTACGGGCAATTACATGGTGAATACCAGGCATCCCATTAGCTGAAGGAGGTCCTTCATAAAAAGTAAAGGTAGATTTCCCTTTTCTGCTTTCAATACTTTGATTGAAAACATCTGATTTTATCCAGTTTTCTAAAACTTCTTTATGGGTTTTAGATAAACTTAAATGTTTGTATTCCTTGAACTTGCTCATGTTTTATGCTAAATATAATGCGTGCAAATATAGTTTTTGCATTTTAGATAAGCAATGCTAATTTGGCTTAAAAAAATAGCAAAAGAAACAGAAAAATTTGTTTATCTAATTAGAATAATTTCAGAGGATTCTTGGTGCTTCCAACCTTCAAAATCTTGATAATATATTTCATAAATATAAGCCCCTAAAGGTAGCTCTTCTCCTGATGATTGGTGTTTTCCATCCCAACCATTATTGCAATCTAAATCATGAATATTATCAGTTGAATATACCAATTCACTAAAGCGACTGTAAACATTAAACACAAAAGTTTCTTCTCTTATTCCATGATGAGAAATGCAGAATTTATCATTTATCCCATCTAAATCAGGAGTAAATGAGTTTGGAATATAAATCCAATAATCATCAGTAATTTGAATATGCTTAAAGGTGGTATCTATACAACCGTTACCATCTTGAATAATTAAACTTACTTGATACATAGCTAATGAATCACTATAGGTATGATAAGGGTTTTCTGAAAAATCAGGAGGAGTGTTGTCTCCAAAATCCCATTGCCAACTAACAATATTTCCTTCTGATTTATCTATTAACTGAGAAGTAGTAAATAAGATGGTCATGCTGTCAGGTTGTGCTTCAAAATTAGCTATAGGAGAGGTTAAGACTGTTACCATAGCCGAACCGTTAATTGTCCCTGTAGAATTAGCATCAGTGAAGCTAGTTAGTGTATAATTTCCCTCTTGTTTAGTGTTAATAATGTATGGGTTAATTGAAGTAGTAATTGAGGGTTGAACAATTCCATTTATTGCATAAGAAAATGTATATGGAGCTACAGCATTATTAAAATAAACTTTTACTTGAGCACTTATTTTAGCATTATTACATATTGTATCATTTCCATCAATAAATGCACTCATTTTATAAATATGTAATGTTATAAGATCATTGTATGTGCCATAAAAAGAATTATTTGCAACTGATCCATTTAAGAGAGTGTTACTGTCGGTTTCCCAAGAATTAAATACATATTGAGGGTCTATGTTGGGGTTAATTGTATTTAGATCATCAACAAATACAGTTTCAGAATATGGGAAAATTGAAACAATATTTCCATTAATATTAATTGAAGTTGTAGTTCCAGCAGGATTGACATCATATGTAATAGTTGGCTTCTTATAAATATATAAAGTTACAGTATCATTGTAATAAGCGTAAAATGAATCTGTCATATTAGTGGCTATTGGCATTAGTGTAACACTATCTGAACTCCAGGTGTTAAATCCATATAAAGGGTCAATATTTGGCGATATATATGCAGTATCTCCTATTATATAATTTTTTGAAGAAGGAAAAGTATTTATTATAGTACCGTCAACAGTAATTGTTGTAGCAGTTCCTGCAGGGATAACATTATATACTATACTTTTTGTTGGAATAAAATAGGCGCGAACTATTACATCACCTTGTAAGTCTAGTACTAAAGTATCAACATTTGGGTCATATATATATGTATTTGTTGAAATAACTTCCCAGTGATCAAAAGACCCACTTTTCACCTCAAAAGGAAGGGATATTCCACCAAACCTTTGGTCAGTCCAAGGGGTATTTAAATTATTAATAATATTTCCATTACTCATTTCTACCTCACCTATCCCTATAATTTCTACTGTAACATCATAAGGACCTGTAATTGCAGTGTCACAATCTACAAATCCAGAATTCATGCTATCACATCTTGCTAGAATAAAATTTCTTAAATCTTGAACATTTCCCTGCCATGCTGCATATGTACCACCCCATGTTGTTATTTGTCTTGGCATTTCGGGGTCGATTACCGCTATCATACTATCTAAGATATGTATCATAAAAGTGCATGAGAATGAACTATTTGCTAAATCTTGCCATCTATTGACATAATCATCATGAAATTCTTGATTAGTAAGCATTTCATTCCAAATTGGAACATGTCCTTGTCCACCAGTATTACCAAGAGAACTTGGATCACAAGGGTCTGCACCTACACCAGTGTTAGGGACTCCCGTATAATTTGTTCCGTGTCCAAATGTATTATCCATATCCCATAGAGTGTACCGCCATTTCTTTTTATCTCCATTGGGGTCCATTCCTCTCCACCATGCAGTATTCCAATTTAACCAATCAGCACACACAACATAGGAGTTCAATAAAAAATAATCAATTAAACTTCCAGTATTAAACTGACTCTTTGCAGTATTGTAATTTGCTTGATTAACCATTGGATTAGTAGCTACATAATTTACAAAGGTATTCCAATCTGGTTGTGCGTTTGGAGCTCCAAATTCAGTCCAAGTCCCCCCCCAAGTTTTAAGATATTGTAAATTATTTTTATCTTGATCATAATAATAGCTTGTGAAATCCTGATCATCTACCTTTTCTCTCATTTCATAAACCCCCCAATAAACCCCATTCAGATATAGAATACAAGAAGATGTAGACCTTTCGTCTAATCTTAAATCAGCAATTTGTGAAAGGTGATTGACATATGCATCTCTAATATGAGCTCCTGAACCTCCATAAGAAAATGGATAATTGTCATTTGCAGCAGCCTTTACAATAACTCTTTGAAATTTATCTCTGCTTTTAGTGTTAAAGATCTTATCTTGTAAAGCGTAGTTATAACCAAACTGATCTCTCATGACGTAGTCAAATCCTCTTTGATCATATGCCCAAGAATCATTACCATGTTTATTGTATTCTCCAGTTCCTTTATCTAGTAAAACACCATTTTCATCAAACCATTCAATTGTGCCAGTTGGCTCAAGTCCACTTACAGACCAAGAAGGAGTTCCAGTTAATAAATCAGCTGTTCCATTTCCTAACTCATTTCCAGAAACAGACAATATAGGAATTGTATGGGTATCATTAATAAAGAAGGTATGGTAGTCAATAAAACTTGGTGGAATGTTAACTGTTGAACTATAACAAACTGCCTTGATTACTGTTGTTGCTGAAATAGTTATTGCTCCAATATATAGGGTTGAGGTGTTGTCAGGTTCATCACCATTTGTTGTATAGTAAATGGTTATATTAGGGTCAGGAGTAGTTAATGTTAAATTTACTGTAACAGAATTATAGCCTCCAACCTGAGAAAATACAGGGGTTGTGGCATATTCTTGCATTGCACCAACATTACTTGCATTTGGTGTTCCTGCAGTGAAAACACTCCATAATGCTGATCCATCAGTTTCTCTTCCCCTAGAATGAGAGTTCTGATTAGGTAAAACACGTATGGAATCTTGGAAAACACCTCCAGCATCAGAAAGCATAAAAACTTCATTCCCTTTTGTTTGTGTTATTTTAAAGTTGGAATGAGCATTTCCACCAATTAATTCATCTCTACCAGAACAATAAATAAGAGCAACACTGTTTGCGGGAATAATAAAAGAAGATGGAAAAATCCATTTTGTGGGATTATTAGGTTTATCAGTTAGTGCCCATCCATTTATGTCAATAGGGGCGGCAGTAGGATTATAAAGCTCTACCCAATCCTCAAATTCACCATAATTATCAGCAAAAGTATTATAATTAGCTGCAGAATATTCGTTTATAAGAATTTGCCCATTTGCTGAAAACAATGCAAAACAGACAACTAAAAGTGTATATATTAGTTTGTTCATTCTACAAAAATACGGAAAATTTACGATTTACTAGGAAACCTGGATTCTAAAATCTTATGTGTTCAAACTTATAGTCTGTCTAAAAGCCCTTGCAGCACATTTTTTCTACTTTTGCTGACTATTTTAATACAATTTGATGCAAAATAATATAAAGGAAGATTTACATTTTTTTAATGAATTGATTAATGAGTTAATTAATGATGAATTAAAGAACCCAGTAGCAGGAGCTATACCTGCTACTGAATTAAATTCAAAGTTTGATTTAGCACTAAAGTCAAGCCCGGCTATTGCTGCCGATTTTAAAAAAGAATTAAAAAACCTAGTATTAAATACACCTAAATCTTCTTCAAAATTATTTTTTAATCAGCTATTTGGGGGTAGGCATAGTAAGGCAATTTTAGGTGATTTATTAGCAGTAATGCTAAATAATAGTATGGCAACTTATAAAATTGCAGGTCCTCAAGTTGCAGTTGAAAAGGAAATAATTAAACAAGTAAATCATCTTATTGGATATCCTCAGGGGTGTGGAGGAACTTTTCCAACAGGAGGCTCAATGAGTAATTTTATGTCCATGGTGATGGCAAGAGATAAGAAGAATAGTGAGATTAGAAATAAGGGAATGCAAGGAAAATTAGTTGCTTACACTTCAGAGAATTCACATTATTCTATTGCTAAAAATGCAGCATTTACAGGAATAGGAAGAGACAATATTAGGTATATAAAGTCTGACAATAAAGGAAGGATTAATTCTGTAGCATTTAAGAATCAAGTAGAGTTAGATATAGAAAATGGCTTTACTCCATTTTATATTAATGCTACTGCAGGAACTACTGTTTTATGTGCTTTTGATTCAGTAGATGAGTTGGCATTAACTTGTAAAAAACACAATATTTGGCTTCATCTGGATGGTGCATTTGGTGGGTCAGTTATTTTTAGTGAAAAATATAATCATCTTGTAAATGGGATTGAAAATACTGATTCCTTTTGCTTCAATGCGCATAAAACTTTAGGCGCTCCTTTGAGTACTTCAGTTTTAGTAGTAAAAGATAATAGAGATTTATATAACTCATTTAATAATGATGCTACTTATTTGTATCAAACAGATGATGAAAATTATAATTTAGGGCAAACTTCATTTGAGTGTGGAAGAAGAAATAATGCACTAAAACTATGGACGCTTTGGAAAGCAATAGGAACAACTGGGATTTCTCAGATTGTTGAACATGAATTTCATTTAGCTGATACTGCAAGAAATTATGTAAAAGAAAATTCAGATTATACACTGTATAGTTTTGATAATTCCCTTTCTATTTGCTTTAATTATAAAGATTATGATCCAGAGGATTTATGTACTAAGCTATATCAACATAATAAGTTAATGGTTGGTTTTGGTCATTTTAAAAATAATGCTTTTGTAAGACTGGTGACTATTAATGGAGAAAACTCAACTGAAGAGATCCTAAATTTCTTTAAAATATTGGAAGAGTTTGTTCAAGAAAATTCTGATTTGATAAAGAGGATATAATTTATATCTTTACATCATGCAAAATGACTTTATAATTGTATTGGCTTGGCCAGAAGGAATGGTAGCTGCAGCTGGGTCTTGGTACGATAAGGTGTTAGCTAAAGATGGAAAGTATAGAGTAGGACATTCAGCAATGGTTTTAGTAGATTCAAATACAAAGCAAATGAATTATATGGATTTTGGTAGGTATCATACTCCTCTTGGTTTTGGTAGAGTTAGAGATTTAGAGACTGATCCAGAGTTGAAGTTAAAAACTACTGCTAGTATTGAAAAGGGAAGGATTACTAATATTGAAGAAATTTTATTAGAGATAGATAGTTTGCAATCAACACATGGAGAGGGAAAGTTATTTGCCTCTGTGCTTGATAATATTTGTTTTAAAAAAGGATATAAATATGCTAAATCAATTCAAGATAAAGGAATAGTTGAGTATGGCCCTTTAGTTAAAGGAGGTACAAATTGTTCTCGATTTGTAGCAAGCACTATGTGTGCGTCTAATCCAGATTTACATACCAATCTAAGATTAAAATTTCCATTTTGTTTGTCGCCATCACCTAAGCGAAATGTAAGTATTGCAAATCATAACTATTATATATTAGATAATAGTGATTGTAAACAAATACATAAAAGTTTTTTAAAATCATATTTTACAAGTATTGAGCGCATATAAAATGAAAAAACCATTAATGCCAAATAATATTCCTAATACAGCACAATGGCTAAGTGGTGTAGGTGCAGGTTCTTGGTTTTCAATTTCAAAAGAAAAAACAGAATACAGAATAAAACGATTTTCACCTGAAGGAATGTTGGAATGTGATAGGCTATTCACGGTTGATGATGAAAGTTTTGACATCAATAAGGACTATCAATTTACATACCTTTCACATTGCAAAGAATGTACAATCATACAAAACAAAATAACATATAAATTTTACAACAATGAATATTAAAGTATATGGTGCCGATTGGTGCCCAGATTGCGTAAATGCAAAGAATTTCTTAAA
>JABJNS010000132.1 GCA_018664745.1 Flavobacteriales bacterium
ACAAAGCGAACCTAAACCTAAGAACTGCACTAAGAGTACTGAAACCAATAGCACATTTTCAGGCTCATGATGAAAAAGAATTATATAAAAAACTTTGTGAAATAGATTGGACTGAACTTTTTGATCTTGAGTCAACTTTTGCTACTCATGCTACTACACATTCTGAGGTTTTTACACATAGTAAATATGCTTCATTAGTAATGAAAGATGCTATTGCCGATACTTTCAGAAAGAAATTTGATAAACGACCAAATGTTGATCCTGAAATGCCAGATGTGAGTATCAACTTACATATTGCGAAACACACTTGCACTGTTTCACTAGATAGCTCAGGAGATTCATTACACAAAAGAGGGTATAAATCGGATGCAGTAATTGCACCAATGAATGAAGTTTTAGCTGCAGGATTAATCCTATTAAGTGATTGGAATAGGATTACTAATTTTCATGACCCTATGTGTGGAAGTGGAACTTTATTAATTGAAGCTGCACTTATTGCACATAATATACCTGCTAATATTTTCAGAGATAAGTTCGGATTTGAAGGCTGGAAGGATTTTGATGAGGAACTTTGGGAAATGATTAAAGAAGTTTCTCTTGAAAAAGAAACTCATTATTATGGAAAAATAACTGGAAGTGATAATTTCCAAAAGGCAGTGCGCATTAGCCGAGAGAATATTGATAATGCTTTAATGTATGATAATATAAAAGTTACAAAATCTGACTTTTTTGAAACTAAAGTAGAGGCAGGAACTTTTGTAATGTTTAACCCTCCTTATGGGGAGCGAATAGATTTAGGCGTAAATGATTTCTATGAAAAAGTAGGGACAACTTTAAAACATAAATATGAAGGATGCAGTATTTGGCTTATCTCTTCAGATATTGAAAATATGAAGTTTATTGGCTTACGCCCATCCAAAAAAATAAGAGTAATGAATGGAAAACTAGATTGTAGCTTCCGAAAGTTTGAAGTATATGAAGGAAGTAAAAAAGCTAAAAAACAACAAGACTAATTTTAGAATAAGCTAGTTAAAAATAAAAAAGCCCGCAATTGCGGGCTTTATTTTTATATTTTCCTTTGTTACTTCAGCAATTCTTTTGCTTGCTCAAGTGTAATTCTTTCCCCCTCTGATTTTACAAATACAAAAGCATCAGCATACCCAGATAATTTTGCTTCAGCTAAACGAATATTTGCATCTTCCAATGAAGAATAAGTTCCTGCAAAATAACGATACATTTTTTCTCCTTTTGCTTCCTTATCAATATTCCCAAGCTTACTCATTTTTGTTAAATCCTCAGCTGATAAGGATTCTTTCCCTACAAGAATTTGAACTATAAACTCTAACTCTATTGTTTCCTCCTCAATAACAGACTCAACTTTTGGAGTTGTTCGTTCTGTTTTAATTGCAACATTTAGGTTAATACGTTCTCCATTTTTATAAGTAACAATAAATGCATCTTCAAAACCTCTAGCATTCATTTGTGCTTGGTAAGCAATTGCATCTTTGTACTCAGTAAATGAACCTGCCATATATCTTACTAAGCCATCTTTTCCTGTAAAGGAAACAACATTATCAACTCCAACAAATACTTCATTAGGTAACTCTTTGTCAAAAGCACCAATCTGAATTCTATATGTAGTCTCATTATTTAAAACTGTGCTCTCTCCTACTTCTGTTTCTTCTTCACTTTCTACTTCCTCAACTGGGGCAACAACTTCTTCCTCTTCATCAATTACTGGCTCAGGAACAGGAATGACATAATTAGAAATACTTCCATTATTATCAACTAAAATATAAGTATCATCAAATCCTTTAGCTTCTAATTCATATTCCCTACCTAATGCATCATCTAAAGAAGTATAAGTTCCTACTGCATAGATAACCATCCCATCATCTTGAGGAATACTTTCCAAATCATCCAAACTTAAATATTTATTAATCACATTAGCAGGAACGCCATCACTATAAGCTCCAATTTTCACTTTATATCTTAACCCATTAACAGTATTATCAAATTTCTCTCCTTCATGATAAGCTTTATTAAAAGCATTCGCTTTCGCAATAAGATACTCATCAACAGTTTTATAATTTTCACGCTTAATCTCGTTCTCATTATAGAAATTAGCATACTCTCTTGATGCTGCATCATAATCAGAATACATACTATGGTATTTTTCTGCAGTTAATTGCACACCTTTTTCATCAACAACCGCACCCTTTTTTGTATTTTTCTCTTGATCAATATAATTAGGAATACCATCATTATCACTATCTAATGGACATCCGAATTCATTTACTTTTACTCCAATTGGAGTTTTAGGACAATAATCATCAACATCTGCTACTAAATCACCATCTTCATCCTCAACATCCATTGCTTTAAAATTAACATCCGCATAATAACTGTCATCAAAATAAGTATTCTCTTTTGGTTTTGGAGTAAACAAATCATAGTGAATAGTAAAACTAGCCGACATAAACTTATCAGATGTTCCTTCTACTGACTTATCAATATCACCCATAGCAATCGTATAATTAATAGTTGCATCCAAATCAATACGCTCAGAAATATTTAAACGCAAACCTAAGCCTAACGGAATTGCAATTGTTGATTCTCTTTCTGTCCAATAATCATCATTTACATATGTTTTGAAACTTAAACTCTGTACCCCTGCATTAAGGTAAGGACTTACACGAGATTGTTTAAATATACTATTTAATGTATACCCAAAATTTAAACCAATTGCATCAACATCTGATTCAAAACTTGTCAAATCATCCTCATTTCTCTCAAAAAAACTAGTATTAGAAAACAACAAAGAAGCATCTATATTTTCTGAGATATTTAAGCGTATACCTGCTTTATATCCCATATTTCCTAACAATGAGTTTGTCTCAGGACCCATTATATCCCCTTGAAAACTATGGTAAGCTGTACCAAATGAGAACATTGGTTGAAATGGCATAGCTGGCTCAATATCATAATTTCCTTTTTGAGCAAAAACAGAAGCTGAAGATATTATAGCAAAAAGAACAAATACTTTTTTCAAAAATTGATTCATTAGTGTGATTTTTATATTTCCGTAAAAATAGGAAAAAAATCAGAAAGCCATCCTATATCTTAGAAATTAGGTTTTAAGGTATATTTTTTATAGAAATTATTAATCACATCAACCGCCTCAATTGGCGTATCAACAATATTAATTAAATCCAAATCCTCTATGCTTATATTTTTTTCTCTATCTAGCATAACCTCTTTTATCCAATCCAACAAACCTTCCCAATAAGTTTTTCCAACCAGTACAATTGGAAACTTCCCAATCTTCTGAGTTTGAATTAAAGTAATTGCTTCAAATAGCTCATCCAGAGTACCTACACCACCAGGAAGTACAATAAAACCTTGCGCATATTTAACAAACATTACTTTTCTAACAAAGAAATAATCAAAATTTATTAGTTTATCATTATCAATATAAGGGTTGGAAGATTGCTCAAAAGGCAATTCAATATTTAGACCAACTGACTTTCCCTCACCTCTAGTCGCACCCTTGTTTGCTGCCTCCATAATACCAGGACCACCTCCAGAAATAACACCATAACCACTTTGGGTGAGCAGGTAACCAATTTCTTCAGCTTGTTTGTAATATTTATTATCTGATTTTGTACGGGCAGAACCAAAAACAGAAACACAAGGCCCTATTTTTGACATAGTTTCAAAACCTTCAACAAACTCTGACATAATTTTAAAAATTTGCCATGAGTCAGCTGTTTTTATAGCATTCCAATTTCTTTCTTTAAACGCTCTTCTGATTTTTTTCTCTTCTGCATTCATTCTCTAATCTCTTTTAATTTCATTCACTAATTATAGTAAATCTAGTTCAATTCACTTTTAAGGTATCTAGCTGTATAACTATCCTTGCATTTTACGATTTTTTCAGGAGTACCGTTACAAATAAGCTGCCCACCTTTTTGTCCGCCTTCTTTTCCAATATCAATAATATGGTCAGCCATTTTAATAACATCTAAGTTATGCTCAATAATCAATACTGAATTTCCTTTATCAACAATAGTATCAATTACATTCAGAAACACTTTTACATCCTCAAAATGCAAACCTGTGGTGGGTTCATCCAAAATATAAAAAGTATTTCCTGTACTTCTTTTTGAAAGTTCAGCAGCCAATTTAATTCTTTGTGCCTCACCACCGCTTAATGTAGTAGCTGATTGCCCTAATGTAATATAACCCAAACCAACATCTTGCAAAGTTTTTATTTTACGATAGATAGATGGAATTGCCTCAAAAAATTCAACCGCTTGATTAATTGTTAAATCCAAGACATCAGAAATTGATTTTCCCTTAAAACGAACTTCTAGCGTTTCTCTATTATAGCGCTTACCATTACAATCCTCACAATGCACCTCAACATCAGGCAAAAAGTTCATTTCAATGGTTTTCATTCCTCCTCCTTTGCACCCTTCACATCTACCTCCAACAACATTAAAAGAAAAACGACCTACCTTATATCCTCTAATTTTTGCTTCTGGAAGATTTGCAAATAGACTTCTAATATCGGAGAATACGCCTGTATAAGTTGCAGGATTGGACCTTGGCGTACGCCCAATTGGAGACTGATCAACCTCAATTACTTTATCCAAATGCTCTAAACCATGAATACTCTTATATGGCAAAGGTTCTTTTTCTCCTCTATAAAAATGCTTATTTAATATAGGATACAGGGTTTCATTTATCAAAGTTGACTTCCCACTTCCTGAAACTCCAGTAACGCAACACAACAAACCTAAAGGAATTTCAACATCAATGTTTTTCAGGTTATTTCCTCTTGCTCCCTTTACTGCAAGGGTTTTTCCATTCCCCTTTCTTCTCTTTTTAGGCACTTCAATTTTTTGATTTCCATTTAAATAATCAGCTGTAATATGATTGTCATTTAAAATGGTTTTATAATCACCTTCTGAAACTACCTCACCACCATACACCCCTGCACCAGGACCTAAATCAACAATAAAATCAGCTGATTCAATCATATCCTTATCATGTTCCACTACAATAACAGAATTTCCAATATCACGCAATTTTTTTAATGATTCAATAAGTTTTAAATTATCCCTTTGATGCAAACCGATACTTGGCTCATCTAGAATGTAAAGTACATTAGTCAGTTGTGTTCCAATTTGAGTAGCTAAGCGAATTCTTTGTGCTTCACCACCACTTAGGGTTTTTGAGCTTCTGTTTAATGATAGATAAGACAAGCCAACATCAACAATAAATTGCAAACGCTTTGAAAGTTCTTTTACAATTTGCTTTGCAATTTTTAATTCATTTTTAGTTAATGATTTCTCAATGGTAAGCACCCAATCAGCAAAAGAGGAAATATCCAAATTGGATACCTCATTTATGCTTTTATCAGCTACTTTAAAATGGGATGACTCTATATTCAACCTACTTCCATTACAACTTTTACAATCATGTTCGGACATGTACTTCTTTGCCCATTTTTCAATAGACTTTACATAGGATAATTTGGATTGTTCTTCAATAAAATTAACAATCCCATCAAACTGCAACTTATAGGTTTTAGAGATTCCTGCTGATTTCAGTTTAACTTTTAAGTTTTCAGTAAGGCCATACAAAATTGCATCAATACCCTCATTTGGAATTTTAGCAATTGGCGTATTTAAAGTAAAATCAAATTTCTTTCCAATAAGTTCAATTTGACTTAATATCCAATCTGACTTACGATTAGCAATAGGCGCTAATCCTCCTTTATTAATACTTAAATCCTTATTCGGCAATATTTTTTCAACATCAACTATCTTATACTTCCCTAAACCATTACAGGCTTTACAAGCCCCTTTAGGTGAGTTAAAGGAGAAGGAATTTGGTTCTGGATTTTTATAAGCAATTCCTGTTTCGGGACACATTAAAGCCCTTGAAAAATACCTTGGGTTTTTAGCTGATTTTTCAATCACCATCATTATTCCATCACCATCCTCAACAGCTAGTTTTAAAGAAGAAACTAAACGCTTATTGTTTCCTTCAGTTACTTTTAGCCGATCAATAACTACTTCAATATCATGGGTTTTATATCTATCTAATTTTAAAGAAGGTTTAATATCAATAATCTCCCCATCAACCCTAACTTTTAAGTATCCTTTTTTAGCCAACTGATGAAAGAGTTCTGCATAATGCCCTTTTCGTGAACGAACAATTGGAGCTAAAATATTTATAGGCTTATCTTTATAATCGCTTTTAATTAAATCCAAAATCTGCTCATCTGTAAAACGAACCATTTTTTTTCCTGATTGATGGGAATAAGCCGTACCTACCCTTGCATACAACAAACGCAAATAATCATAAATTTCAGTAATTGTACCTACAGTTGATCTTGGATTTTTGGAAGTAGTTTTTTGCTCAATAGCCACTACAGGACTTAAGCCTGTAATTTTATCAACCTCTGGTCTTTCCATATTTCCAAGGAACTGACGAGCATAAGCATTAAAAGTTTCTAGATATCTTCTTTGCCCTTCTGCATGAATAGTATCAAAAGCTAAAGATGATTTTCCACTCCCACTTTTTCCTGTAAAAACAACTAATTTATTTCTAGGAATCTGAAGGTTAATATCTTTAAGGTTATGTACCCTTGCTCCATAAATAGAGATAAAATCTTTTTGACTTCCCATTCTACTCTTCTAATTCATCTTGCACCATAATATCATCAAAAACTAACAAATCAGTATTAGTAGGTATTTTTAAAATATACTTTCTTCTTGATTTATCAGGCAATGAAGAAGTTCTTAACCAAGGATTAAACTGCTTTAAAAGTTTGTAGTTCACTCCATGAGATTGAGCGAACTCACTCAAACTAGCTATTGTAGAATCTACTTGAACCGTTTTATAATTTGGCATAGCGTACAAATCTTTATTACGGAACATAAATCCATATTTTTTAGGATTTTCCATAATCTCTTTTACTGCAATAATTCTAAAAACATAACGACTAGTTTCCGAGTTAAGGTGCAAGTTATAATAATTATTTGTTTTCTGTTTTTCCATATTTCTTCTAACGCCATTTTTTCCCATATTATAGGATGCGGCTGCCATAGTCCAACTTCCAAACTTATCATAAGCATCATTTAAATAAGTACAAGCTACCTCTGTAGATTTCTCCAAATTATAGCGTTCATCAATAGCTGAATTAACTTCTAGCCCATGTTCACGAGCAGTGCTTTTTAGAATTTGCCAAAAACCAGCAGCTCCTGCTGGAGAAACCACATTATCCAAACCGCTTTCAATCAATGCTAAATACTTAAAATCATCAGGGATATTGTTCTTTTTTAGAATAGGCTCTATTATAGGAAAATACTTATTTGCTTTTTTAAAAAACAACATAGTATTGGATTGCCAATAGGTGTTTTTCAATAACTCCTTATCAATTCTCTCCCATATTTCAGGGGAATGTGTTGGGATTTCTTCTCCTGAAAAATTTAGATTATCAGGTTGGACAATGGCAAAAATCCCATACTTCATATTAAAATGTTGTTGATGCAATTCATCATCACTCCTTAACTCACTGGAATAAATAAAAAGCTGTGCCAAAGCAAAAATAAGTATTGACGACCCTAAAAAATAAACTTGTTTTTTCTTCATATTAAAACTGACTTTCAAAATTTATAAAATTCCCTGCAACTAAATCTTTATCTGAAACTAAAGGGTTTTCTACCCCCCAATCAATATTTAAATCCTTATCACTCCAAAGCAAAGCCCCTTCTGATTCTTTATTGTATACCCCTGTACATTTATAAGTAAAAATAGTATCATCTTCAAGAGTTACAAAACCATGTGCAAAACCTGGAGGAATCCAAAAAATTGTTTTGTTTTTTTCAGATAGTTTAATTGAAAAATGCTGGCCATAAGTTGGAGAATCTTTTCTAATATCTACAGCAACATCCAAAACGATACCTTTAATAACTCTTACTAATTTACCTTGTGCAAAAGGAGGGTTCTGAAAATGCAAACCTCTTAATACTCCCTTACTTGAAAGTGATTGATTATCCTGTACAAAATCTAAATCCATACCATTTTTAGTAAATGATTCTTTACTCCAGCTTTCAAAAAAATGACCTCTATCATCTCCAAAAATTTTAGGCCTTATCACTAGCAAACCTTCTATTGGCGTTTTAATTATCTCCATTTCTTAATTTTAGTTTTCCAAAAGCCAAATATAGAAAAATGAACTGCTTATTTTCAAGGAAAATTGAACAATAATTGTAGTTTTGCCAACAAATTTTTACGAATCATTTAAAAATAAAATTATGAATAAAACAGTACAATTATTAATCGTTGGTTTTGCAATTGTTTTGAGCTCATGCTCTAATGATGCAACTAACAAAACACCAGAAACAGAAATGGAAAAAGTAAGTTACAGCTTAGGAGTAAATGTGGCAACAGGAGTAAAAGCACAAGGACTAGATACTATTGATGCGAATGCAGTAGCAAAAGCATTTAAAGATGTATTTGAAGGAAATGAATTAGATATTTCAGAAGAAGAAAGTATGGAGGTTCTACAAGCTTATTTCGGGAAATTACAAGCGGCTGCACAAGCTAAAGCAGGAGAAGCAGGAAATGCTTATTTAGCAGAAAATGCTGCAAAAGAAGGAGTAATTACAACTGAAAGTGGATTACAGTATGAAGTAATGACTGCAGGAAGTGGTGCAAAACCAACTGCTGCTGATCAAGTAACAGTACACTACCATGGTATGCTTACTGATGGAACTGTATTTGACAGCTCAGTTGACAGAGGAGAACCTGCACAATTTGGTGTAACTCAAGTTATTCCAGGATGGGTTGAAGCTTTACAATTAATGAGTATTGGTGACAAATGGAAACTTACTATCCCTTCAGAATTAGCTTATGGAGACAGAGGTGCAGGAGGTTTAATTGGACCAAACGCAACTTTAGTATTTGAAGTAGAATTGATAGGAATTAACTAATCCCTTTCAGATATATAAAAGAAAAGCCGAGCAATTGCTCGGCTTTTTTTATTAACAACATTTTCTTTTCTTCCACCTTTTTAACTGAGGAATACTGCAAGTATAGAACCACCGCTTTACCTTTCCTATTACCTGTTCTTTTAAAACTCCCTTTACAAATTCTTGCATCTGTTTCCCACTTTTAATCTCAAGCTGAGTAAACTCACCTTCTACATAACACAATTTACAATAGTCATTATTGTTACTTCCATCCTTTTCTGTACCCACCTCAAATAAATCATGTTTTTTTGGGAGCATACAACTTTGGCAAAATTTATCAAATCTCATATTCTCTTATTTTAATTTTCTAGTCCAAGTTGATGATCTTCCTATAAATGAAAAACCAATATACCCTCTTAAGTCAAGTGTATTTTCACCTTTTAGTGTCATCATTCCACTATAAGTTTTTCCTTTTATAGGATCATATAATTCTCCATCATCCCACACATTGTCTTCATCATAAGCAAAACTATGCATCATTACCATACCTAAACGAGCTCTACTTCTTAAACTTTCATCTGGATTGTTAGGATCGGTTTTAGGATTTCCATTTTCATCATTAGGATATAACATCCAAGTAATTTTTCCCGAAACAGTTTTCCCATCTTCATACAGAGTAATCACCGCATCCTTTTCAGCATTGTACCATTCTCCTACAATATCCGCATTTGTTTGCGAAAAAGCAATTAAGCTAGCAAAAGCAAATAGTAGTGTTGTTGTCATCTTCTTCATATTCATATTTTTTTTTGTTAAAGATAATAAAAATATTTAATTCAATCTTTTCAGTTCTATTTTCTCATCATCAAAAGATGAATTTACTAGTAGATTAAACTGGTTTACATTCACCTCATCCAAAAGATAACATTGCTTCCCATTATTACAACTCCAATCCTCAATTATATTAAATAAATGTAATTTCTCTTTCTTAACATTTGGAAAAACAGCATAAATCTTTTCGTAATTTAAATAAGCTATTTGCTTAAAAACATACAATTCATAGTTCCCTTTATCATCTAATAAATTTATGTAAAAATAATTCCCTCTAGTTTTCACCACTACACTATCCGAAAAAATACTAATCCCGTTTACGGTAGTTTCAGTAATTATATTGACACCTTGATCTGAATCATTAGAGGCAAAAACAAACTCCCCTTGATATTTTTCAGGGATTCCAGAAAGAGGAGATAAAAACTCAGGCTGAGGACTTACAAAAGTTACATTAGTACAAGAGGCAAAGCCAAAAAGCAGTGCACTCAAAAAAACAATATTCTTCATCTTTTATTATGTATTGATTAATATATGGTAAAACTAAACAATACAAAATAAAGTATTATGCTAAGCATAGCACCTTACAAATCACTAGAGTAAACTTATTATTTTTGGCGGAAATAAATTTGAATAGGAACTCCTGAAAAATCAAAATGTTGGCGCAATTGATTCTCAATATAACGCTTATACGGGTCCTTAATATACTGTGGTAAATTAGCAAAGAACACAAAAGTTGGTGTATCAGTTGGTAATTGCATACAATACTTAATCCTTATATATTTCCCCTTAGTTGCAGGAGGTGGATGATGATCAATTAAAGGCAACATTACCTCATTTAACACTGAAGTTGCAATTTTTTGAGATCGGTTTTTATGCACCTGAATAGCCGCTTTCAATCCTTTTAGCAATCTTTGCTTATGCAAAGCAGAAACAAATACAACAGGAACATCAGTAAAAGGAGCAATTTTTGCTTTAATCTGTTCTTCAGCTTTTTTAGCAGTTTCAGTTGATTTATCTTGTAAATCCCACTTATTAACTAAAATAACAACTCCTTTTTTATTTCTATCCGCAATATGAAAAATCCTTTGATCTTGAGATTCAAACCCTCTTGTCGCATCAATCACATGAACACAAACATCACAATGCTCAATAGCACGAACTGAACGCATTACAGAATAAAATTCTAAATCCTCATGAACATTTTTCTTCTTTCTAAGCCCAGCAGTATCTACCAAAGTAAAGTCAAAACCAAACTTATTGAACTTTGTATTTAAGGAATCACGAGTAGTACCTGCAATATCAGTTACAATATTTTGTTCCTTACCAATAAGAGCATTTATGAAAGATGATTTCCCAACATTAGGCCTTCCAATAACTGCAAATTTAGGAGTATCATCTTCATCTGGCTCAATATCATCTTCAAAATGTTTTAGCATTTCATCCAACAACTCACCTGTACCACTTCCACTAATTGAGGAAAAAGGAATATACTCTCCTAATCCTAAATTATAAAACTCAACAGCATCTTCTAACAAACGCTTATTATCTACCTTATTTACACCAACTACTATTTTCTTATTGGATTTCCTGAGGAGTTTAACTACTGCCTGATCCAAATCAGTAATTCCAGCCTTAGCATCAACCAAAAACAAAATTACATTTGCCTCATCTATCGCTAATTCTACTTGCTTTCTGATTTCAGCTTCAAAAATATCATCAGAACCTTGCACATAACCTCCAGTATCAATTACTGAAAACTCACGACCATTCCACTCAGCCTTCCCGTAATGTCTATCACGAGTTACTCCACTTGTTTCGTCAGTAATAGCCTGTCTACTTTCCGTAAAACGATTAAAAATGGTGGATTTCCCAACATTTGGCCTTCCTACAATTGCTACAATATTACTCATTATTCGTATCCGAATTTTTTTAACTGCTGATTATCATTCCTCCAGTTCTTTTTCACTTTTACTGGAGTTGCTAAAAATACTTTTTTATCTAGCATTCTTTCAATATCTCTTCTTGCTTCAGTACCAATACGCTTTAACCCTAAACCTTGATGACCAATAATAATTCCTTTTTGGCTTTCACGCATCACATAGATTATTGCTCTAATTCTGATTATATCTTCTTCCTCAAAAAACTCCTCTACTTCAATCTGTACAGAATAAGGGATTTCTTTTTTATAATGCTTTAAAATTTTCTCACGGATAATCTCTTCAATAAAAAAGCGTTCGGACTTATCGGTAATTGCATCTTTATCATAATACGGAGGAGAAACAGGCAACATTTCAACCAACTTTTTCTTGATGACATCAAGATTAAAATTATTTAAAGCAGAAATTGGCAAAAGCTCGGCATTTGGTAATTCCGCTCCCCATCTTTCCATTTCTTGAGCGACAAAATCCTGCTCTGCCAAATCAATTTTATTCAATAACATCAATACAGGAACTGATGTTTTTTTCAAGCGTTCAAAAAGTTTTTGATCTTTCAACCCTTTCTCTCCTACTTCAATCATATAAATAAGTACATCAGCATCTTGAAATGCAGTATGTACAAAATTCATCATGTTTTCTTGTAACTTATAGGCAGGCTCAATTACTCCAGGAGTATCAGAAAATACAATCTGATACTCTTTTTCATTTAAAATCCCTAAAATCCTATGCCGAGTTGTCTGTGCTTTATGCGTAATAATAGAGAGTTTTTGTCCTATTAAAGCGTTCATTAAGGTAGACTTCCCTACATTAGGGTTCCCTATAATATTTACATATCCTGCTTTGTGTTCCATTTTGCAAAGAAACGAAAAAAGGGGATAAAAATCCCCTTTTAACAAACTTGTGTTAACTCTTATTTATTCAGGTTAAATCCTACTGTAATAGAAAACCTGTTACCAGTATGGTAATCTACATCATATGGTCCACTAGTGTGAACTTCCTGTTCCCAGTATTCATCTCCATTGTTTGGGATTCCATCTGGGTCATAATATACATCTTCCCATATACCTTCAATTTCTCTAG
>JABJNS010000133.1 GCA_018664745.1 Flavobacteriales bacterium
CCTTTTTTTATTCCAAATTTCTCCATTAAGCTCATAAACCAATCTATCGTGTAATCTGGAAGGGCGTCCTTGCCAAAATTCCACCTTATTAGGCGATATAGAATATCCACCCCAATGCAATGGACGCTCTACTTCCTTTTCTTTAAAAGTGCTTTCTAACTTATTTAAAGTATCCATAAAACTATGATACAAATTAATAACCTTACTCTGTTCAGAAACCCAAGCTCCCATCTGGCTTTCTCTAGGCCTACTTTTAAAATAAGTATCTGATTTCTTTGCAGAAATCTTTTGAGCAACACCACTTATCCTTACTTGTCTTTCCAACTCTGGCCAATAGAAATTAAGTGCTACATTATTGTTGTTTTCAATCTGCTCAGCCTTATCACTAGTATAATTAGTGAAAAATGTAAAGCCATTTTCGTTTACAGCTTTTAACAAAACTACCCTTGAATCTGGTTTATTCTCATTTGAAATAGTTGAAAGAACACAAGCATTAGCTTCATCCTTATTTACTTCTAGTGCATCATTAAACCAATTCATAAAAAATTGAATGGGATTATCTTCTAAATTACTAAAATCAATAGTTGATTTTTTATAGTTTAAGCGTAAGTTTTTGATATCCATAGTTAATATTAATTGGCTTTTTATAAATTTACAAAAGTTTAACAAAGGTATTTATTTATGTTGAAAGCCAAAAAAGGCAGATTATTAATTTCTGAACCCTCCTTAAACGATTCATTTTTCTTTAAAAGTGTGGTTTTACTTACCCATCATAATGATGAAGAAAGTATAGGATTAATACTCAATCAGCCCACAAAAATTAACCTTAACGAGATATTGAATAATATCCCTTTAAGTGATTTCCCTGTGTACATTGGCGGGCCAGTTGCAAAACAATCATTGCATTTCATACATACACTAGCAGAGCTTATTCCTAACTCAAAGAAAATAAATGATGGCATTTATTTTGGCGGAGATTTTGAAACCGTATTAGAACTAATGCATGAAAAGAAAATCACTAAAAATGAGATTCGATTTTTTGTTGGGTATTCTGGCTGGGGAGAAGATCAATTAAACAATGAGATAAGGGAAGATGGTTGGATTGTACAAGATGCTAAGAACAAATTATGTATGAATTATTCTACTCCAAAACTTTGGAGTGAAATTATAAAAACAAAAAAGATGGAATATGCAATCTGGGCAAATATGCCTAAAGACCCAAACTTAAATTAATCAGTTTTTCCTGTAAGTTTTGTGCAAACTCATTAGCATAAATTTGAGTTGATTCAATAGAAACAACTTCTACAGGAATAATTCCACTAATTGCATTGCTAATAAACACCTCATCAGCACCTTCAATATCAATTTGATTTATTGATTTTTCAATCACACTTTCTTGTGATAAAACCCAATTACGCATAGTACCATCAACACATCCATCTGCAAGAGGTGGAGTGTAGATTTTTCCTTCTTTAAGTATAAAAATATTTGAGTTTGTTGTTTCAATATAATTGGCATCTATATTCAATAAAATTGCTCCTCCAAAGCCAAATTCCTTTGCATAAATAGCTCCCACAACTGAAACTGAAGCATTAACAGATTTCACATTGGAAAGCTTTCCTTTTGTCTTTACCTCATCAGAAAACACACATAATGATATTGGTATATTTTGTTCAAACCCAACCCCATTATTAGCTGAAATTAGAATTTCTGAACTAGCAGAATGTGGCAAGTACTTACCTCCTTCACTCCTGCTAATATGGATTTTAACACTTCCGTTAAGCATTTTATTTTGCTTTACTAACTCAAGTATTAAGGCAAGTAGACTTTTTTCTGTTTCTGTATTTTTTAATTTTAAAACTGAACATGCAAATAAATATCTATTGTAATGAGCAGAAAAATTAAAAGGTTTACAATTAATTATTTTAATTGTTTCAAAAAAACCATCTCCATAATTAAATGCTCTATTTGAACTCTTAATGATTAAATCTTCCTCATTTATGAATGCTGAGTTTTGAAAAACTACTCCCATTTTACTTATTATTTGTAATTTGCGAACCTAATGAAAATTACTTTATGAATAAAATTTTACTTCTGACTTTTATATTGCTTTGCCAAACTGCTTATACTCAAACTCAAATTATCGGGAGCATAATTGACGGACAAACAAAAGAAACTCTAATTGGAGCAAATGTAATTGAAAAAGGAAGTAATAATGGTACTTCAACTGACTATAATGGAAACTATATCATTTCCTTATCAGGAAAACTTCCTATTATTTTAGAGGTGTCTTACCTTGGATACAAATTAACAGAAATTGAAGTAAAAACAAAAAACCCAAAACCTATCTCGTTATTTCCTGATAGCAAGAGTTTACAAGAAGTAAGAGTAGTGGACAGTAGAATTACTCAAAAGCAAAAAGAAGCAGCTCTTACTGTTGAGGCATTAGATATGATTGCTATTAAAGAAACGCCATCTGCCAATTTTTATGATGGTTTAGGCGCACTTAAAGGAGTAGATATTACAGCTGCTAGTCTTGGCTTTAAAGTAATAAACACTAGAGGATTTAATAGCACTTCCCCTGTTCGATCATTGCAGATTATTGATGGAGTTGACAATCAATCTCCAGGATTAAATTTTTCATTAGGTAACTTTTTAGGCTCTTCTGAATTAGATATAATGAAAGTAGAAATTATTCAAGGAGCTAGTTCTGCTTATTACGGGCCAAATGCATTTAATGGGGTAATTAGCATGACTACTCGTAATCCATTTGTACAGCCAGGACTTTCTATACAGTATAAATTTGGAGAGCGTCAGTTATTTGAAAACTCTATTCGCTATGCTGAAAAATTTCAAAACAAATATGGGGAAGATATTTTTGCTTTTAAAATCAATCTTTCCTACATGCAGGCAAGGGACTGGGAAGCTAATAATATGGCAGCAGTTGATGGGACTATTTCTAGTGACAACCCTGGAGGGTATGATGCTATAAATAGATATGGTGATGAAGATACAGGTGGAAATTTAAATGATGTAAGAAATGATATTAATCGTAATTACTTTACCCGTCCAGGACTTGGAAAATTCCATAGAACAGGATACATGGAAAAGGATATTGTTGATTATAACACTAAAAACTTAAAAGCACAAACCTCTTTACATTATATGCTTAGCCCTAAAACTGAACTTATTTTTGGAACTAACTACAGCACAGGAACTACTGTTTATCAAGGCGATAATCGATTTAGCTTAAAAGACATTCAGTTTTGGCAAAACAAATTAGAAATAAGACAAAAAGATAAGTTCTTTTTAAGAGCTTATAGAACTGAAGAAGATGCAGGAGATAG
>JABJNS010000134.1 GCA_018664745.1 Flavobacteriales bacterium
ATTTGGATGATGTAAGCACAACTTTTGTGGGTGGAAATGGAGAGCCGTATCCTTTAGAGATGACTAGAGATGCTATTGAACTCTCAGATCCAATATCTACTCATTCCACAGGCGACCAAAGAGGTGATCCTAACAAAAAAGATTGGTATTCATTTGCAGGAATTACTTTAAGTTTCAAACTTAACAACAACACTAAAGGTTGCGATTACTAAAATCTATTTCAGTAAAATTCTATGGAAGAAATAGATAAAGATAACTTACCAAAACATATTGCCATTACCATGGACGGAAATGGTAGATGGGCAAAAACAAAAGGGAAACTAAGAGTTTTTGGACACAAAAATGGTGTAAAAGCAGTACGCGATACTGTTGAGGGAGCAGCTGAAATTGGCATTAAATACCTTACGCTTTATGCTTTTTCAACTGAAAACTGGAATCGTCCTGAAAAAGAAGTAAATGCTTTAATGACCCTTTTAGTTTCAGCAATTAACAAAGAAACTAAAACCTTAATGGATAATAATATCCGATTGAGTGCTATTGGTGATATTGAGAAACTACCTTCAAAAGCTCAAACAGAGTTACAAGAAGCAATAGAAAAAACAAAGGATAATACACGCATGACTTTGGTGCTAGCATTAAGCTATAGTAGTAGGTGGGAAATCTTAAATGCAGTACGAAACATCATTAAAGATGGAAAAAAAGCTGAAGAAATAAATGAAACTACTTTTCAGCAATATCTAACTACAAAAAGCGTTCCTGACCCTGAATTACTCATAAGAACAAGTGGAGAATATAGAATAAGTAATTTCCTTTTATGGCAAATTGCTTATTCCGAACTCTATTTTACAGATACACTTTGGCCTGATTTTAGAAGAACTGATCTATACAAAGCAATATTGAATTATCAAAATAGAGAAAGAAGATTTGGAAAAACAACAGAACAATTACAAAAATAGAATTTTGAAAAAATTTGCACTCATATTATTAAGCTTCCTAAGTATAAATCTTAGCGCACAAACAACTGAAAAAATAGACTATTCTAATCCAAAAAGCTATGAGATTGGAGGAATTATGGTAAAAGGTGCTGACAACTTAAATAACAGTACACTAATAACTATCTCAGGGTTAACTGTAGGAGAAAATATTACAATTCCTAGTGACAATATTAGCCAGGCTATCCTAAAACTATGGAAAGAAGGCTTATTCTCAGATGTAGATATTACAATTGAAAAAATAGTAGAAAACACTGTATTTTTAAACATCAATCTAGTAGAAAATAGTCGCCTATCTAAGTTTAAGTTTAAAGGAAAAATAAGTAAGTCAGACATTACTACTTTAAAAGAAGATTTAAAGTTAATGAGAGGAAAAATCCTTACTCAAAACTTAATAAATAACAGCACAAATCTTATCAAAACCTATTATATAAATAAAGGTTTTTTGAATGTTAGTGTAGGCTACTTAACTACAGTTGATTCTGCTACTGCAAATTCTGAAAATCTAATTTTCAACATCAATAAAGGTAAGAAAGTTAAGATTAAAGAAATAAAAATAATTGGAAGAAGTAAACTAGCAAATACCAATAAAACATTCTTAAATAGAAAGGATACTGTCTATGCCTTAAGCGACAAAAAGGTAAGGAAAAGTATGAAAGAAACAAAAGCAAAAAATTGGTGGCGAATCTTCAAGGTTTCAAAATTTATTGATGATAACTATATTGATGATAAAGCAAAACTTATTGCAAAATATAATGAAGTAGGATATCGAGATGCTCGTATTACAAACGACACAACCTACCTAAATAAGGACAATACTTTAAGTGTTGAAATCACTATTAATGAAGGAGAACCTTATAAATTTGGCAAGATAAATTTTGTTGGAAATAAAGTTTATTCTTCTGAAAAACTAAAACTACAATTAGGAATTAAAGAAGGGGATGTGTTTGACCAATCTATTTTAGATGCTCGTTTATTTGGAAGTCCTGACGGAAACGACATTAGTTCACTTTATTTGGATGATGGTTATTTATTCTTTAATGCTACACCTGTTGAGGTAGCTGCTAATAATAGAAATATTGATCTTGAAATCAGGATTTATGAAGGGAAGCAAGCTAGAGTAAACAAAGTAATGATCAAGGGAAATACTAAAACAAATGACCATGTGATTATGCGTGAGATTCGTACTCGTCCTGGGGATTTATTTAAGCGTTCTGACATTATGCGTTCACAAAGAGAATTATCACAAATGGCATTTTTTGATCCAGAAGCATTTGATGTAAAAGTAGAGCCAGATCCAGCTAGAAATGAAGTAGACATCACCTATGTGCTGGCTGAAAAATCAGCTTCACAAATTCAACTGCAAGGAGGTTGGGGAGCAAACAGGATTGTAGGGTCATTAAACCTTGTATTTGATAATTTCTCTACTCAAAATATATTAAACAGAAAAAGTTGGAAACCACTTCCCTCTGGAGATGGGCAAAGGCTAGCCTTAACAGCATCATCTAATGGGGCCTACTACCAAAATTATAATATCTCATTTACTGAACCATGGTTAGGAGGTAAAAAACCAAATGCCTTAACAGTTTCTCTTTATAAATCAGTATCATCTAACGGACAAGATGGAGACAATAGAGAGGCAATAGAAATATTAGGATTAACGGTTGGCTTAGGAAAAAGGTTAAAATACCCTGATGACTATTTCACAATCTATAACGGAATTAATTTCCAACAATATAAATTAGTTAACTCTCAATCCTTTTTCACTTTTAAAGATGGATTTTCTAATAATGTAAATTACAATATCCGATTAGGAAGGAATTCAGTTGACCAATTAATTTTCCCAAGAAGAGGGTCTAATTTCTCATTGAGTTTGAAAGTTACACCTCCTTTTTCTTTATTTGACGGAACAGAAGATTATAGCACAGTAAGTGACCAAGAGAAATTCAAATTTATTGAATATTACAAATGGAAATATAAATCCTCATGGTATTCAGCTTTTACTGACAAGCTAGTATTAGCTACAAAAATAGAAATGGGATTATTGGGCGCTTACAACAATAACCTTGGTGTTGCTCCTTTCGAAAGATTCTATGTTGGAGGTGACGGATTAAGTGGTATGGGAATGGTGTATGACGGTAGAGAACTTATCTCACTAAGAGGATATAGTAATAATTCCATTTCACCACAAACAGGAGGTACTATTTATAACAAATATACTGCAGAGATGAGGTATGCATTAAGTTTAAACCCAAGTTCAACTATCTATGCTTTAGGATTTATGGAGGCTGGAAATGCCTGGGATAATTTTGATAATTTTAATCCTTTTGGTGTAAAACGATCAGCAGGATTTGGAGTAAGAATAATGTTACCAATGATTGGAATGATGGGACTAGACTATGGTTGGGGACTTGATGATATTGCTGGCAGACCTGATGCAAATGGTGGACAGTTTCACTTCTCTATAGGTCAACAATTTTAATTAAGTTTGTACACTAAAATTTAAAATAATGAAAAAGATACTTTTAATACTAGTTGTTAGTTTTTTAACGACAACTACACAAGCACAAAAGTTTGCTTATGTGGATACTGACTATATCTTAAATAAGATTCCTGACTTTAAACAAGCACAAGATAAGCTTGATGCACTTTCAGCTGATTGGCAGAAAGAAATTGAAAATAAATATGCAGATGTTGAGCAAATGTATCGCGCCTATCAGCAAGAGCAAGTTTTACTTACTGATGACATGAAAGTAAAAAGAGAAGATGCTATTATTAAAAAAGAAACTGCTGCTAAAAATTTGCAACAAAAATACTTTGGACCTGAAGGAGAGTTGTACATCAAACGACAAGAATTAATAAAGCCTATACAGGATAAGATATATGATGCTATTCAGCAATTAGCTGCTAACAATAAATACGCTATCGTTTTTGATAGTTCAAGTGACTTAATTATGCTTTATAAAAACAACAACTTGGACAAAAGCGACAAAGTACTTGATTTAATGGGCTACTAATTAAAATTACAAACAACAACTAAAACAACAATAACAAACAACAAAATGAAAAAAATTACCTTTTTAGCACTTTTAAGTGTGTTTACTTTAAGCTCAATGGCTCAAAACAAATTTGGATACATTGATTCACAAGAACTTTTAATATTAATGCCTGAACGCAAAACAGCAGAAGCTGAAGTGCAAAACTTTGCAAAAAGTTTAGAAGCACAATTAGGATCAATGACAGCTGAATACCAACAAAGCGTGCAGGAATACCAAGCAAATGAAGCAACTTATACTGATTTGGTAAAGCAAGATAAAATTGCTGAAATCACAGGATTAGAACAAAGAATTCAAGCGTTTCAACAAAATGCACAACAGTCATTACAAACTAAAGAACAAGAATTATTAGAGCCTATTTTAGCGAAAGCAAGAAAAGCAATTGAGGATGTAGCTACTGAAGGAAACTTCACTTATATCTTTGACAAAAGCATTGGCTCAATCCTTTATGCTAAGGATAGCGAAAATGTACTTAACTTAGTAAAAAAGAAATTAGGACTTTAATTTAAACGATTAAATCCCTCATTTTAAAAAGCATCTTTATAAGGTGCTTTTTTTATATCTTTATCTCATGAAAAAATCTCCTATTGGTATATTTGATTCTGGCATTGGCGGGCTTACTATTGCTCATGCCTTAAAAGAAAAACTGCCAAATGAGAACATCATCTATTTTGGAGATACTGAGCATTTGCCTTATGGTGAAAAATCCAAAACAGCCATACAGAATTTTAGTAAGAAAATTACTCAATTCTTATTAGAGAAAGAATGCAAAACAATAATTATTGCTTGCAATAGTGCTTCTTCAGTAGCGTACAAATTAGTAAAAGAATTAGCTGGAAACACTCCTGTATTTAATGTGATAAATCCTGTAGTAGCGGAAGTAGTAAAACAATGTGCCGAATATAATATTGGTGTAATTGGCACAAAAGCAACTATACAATCTAACATTTATGAAACTGAAATAAAAGTACTTTGTAATTTTGCCAAAGTATCCTCTTTGGCTACTCCCCTTTTAGCACCTATGATTGAGGAAGGTTTCATTAATGAGGATATTAGTCATACCGTTATTGCTAATTATTTGTCCAACCCAAAACTAGCTGAAATTGACCATTTGATATTGGCATGTACGCATTACCCTTTAATTCATCAAGAGATAAAAGATTATTACAAAGGAAAAGTGAATGTGATTGATTCGGCAAACATAGTAGCTAAACACATTGCAAAACAACTTGAAAAAAATAATTTACTGAGTAATAGCAATGAAACTGAACATCATTTTTATGTTTCCAACTATACTGAGTCCTTTGAGAAAAGTGCTAAATTCTTTTTTCAGGAGGACTTAAAATTGGAAGAAGTAAATCTCTGGGATTAATCTTTAAACCAAGAGGAGTACATTACATAATTATTGGATATCCCTTCAATCAAACGGCCTGTTTGTTCAGCATTTAATTGTTTTACTTTTTTAGCTGGAATTCCTGCATAGATTGTTCCTGATTCAATATGCGTACCTTCCAAAACTACTGCTCCTGCTGCAATAATTGAATTACTTTCTACTACTACTCCATCCATTACAATAGCACCCATTCCCACCAATACATTATCCTTTATTGTGCAACCATGCACCAAAGCATTATGTCCAACAGACACATTATTTCCTAAAATAGTAGCTGCTTTTTGGTATGTACAATGAATTACAGCACCATCTTGAATATTTACTTTATTTCCTATTCTTATAGAGTTTACATCCCCCCTAACCACAGCTGAAAACCATACACTACATTCATTACCCATTTCAACATCACCTACTACAGTTGCATTTTCTGCCAGGTATATATCTTCACCAAAAACTGGACTTTTACCTTTTACACTTTTTATCAATGCCATACTATTTTTGTTTGTATTTTTGCACAAAAGTAAACATTATGAATTATAGTATCTATGCCGAGAGCACTCCAAATCCTGGAGTGATGAAATTTGT
Source organism: Flavobacteriales bacterium (assembly GCA_018664745.1). Lineage (GTDB taxonomy): Bacteria > Bacteroidota > Bacteroidia > Flavobacteriales > BACL11 > UWMA-0277. The sequence goes on from JABJNS010000134.1 coordinate 6,027, forward strand.
AGCTAACCGCATGTTAGTGGACAAAAGTATTGAGATTACAAAAGCTGAACAAGCACAAGACATTTCAGTTGCTAAAGCTTTATTTAATTTTCCTTTTGTTAAGAGCTTGTACTTAAGTTCAAACTTTATTTCAATTGCAAAAACTGATAATGTAGAATGGGATATGATTGCCATGCAGTTGCGTATTTTTATTGCTGATTTCTTAAATGAAGAAGGATTAAAAAACTATACAGAACATATTACTGAAGAGGAAATAATCAAAGAAGAAGTGAAAGAAGTTACCTCAGAAGAACCGATTAGTTTCACAGAAAAAGAAGAGGCAATAATTGACCTATTGAATGAGTACATAAAACCAGCTGTTGAATCAGATGGAGGAGCAATTACATTTCACTCCTATATTGGAGATGTTGTAACGGTAAATTTAAAAGGAGCTTGTAGCGGATGTCCTTCTTCAACTAGTACTTTAAAAGGAGGAATAGAAAGTTTACTCAACCAAAAAGTAGATCCAAATATTGTGGTCAGAGCAAATGAACAATAGGATACTTTTCCTTCTATTTTTTTGTTTTGCTTTTAGTGCAAAATCTCAAAATAGTAAAACTACATTTGGCTTACAATACAAACCCATAATTCCTGCAGCTTATTTTAATGCTGCTGATATTAATAAAAGTGCTAGCTCATATAATCTCAATTTAAACCCTAAATACAGCAACTCATTTGGGATGGTTATTAGGCACAAAATCAATAAAACCTTCTCAGTAGAGTCAGGATTAAATTACACCCAAAGAAATTTTAAATTAACAATAAGTAATAATGGAATTGGCTTAGATGATTTTACCAATTTTAATATGCGCTCTTATGAATTTCCTATACAAATACTTACCTATGTTCGTGCGTCTGAATATTGGTATTTGAATGTTGCTTTTGGAATTTCACATAATGTATTAGCTTCAGATGTATTCTCATATGGTGAAGGCAGCAGAAATTTCTTGCAAGAATCATATAGGAAAAATGGAGGGTATAGAGCTTTACTTGCTAATGTAGGAATGGAATACAGAACAGAGGAAAAAGGATATTATTATTTTGGAGCGAGCTTACACAATCCTTGGCGAGTAATCAGTAGGATTTACCCAAAGTACAAAACCAATACAAATGAATTCAATACGGATAATGAATTCTATTTTGATATGCTTGGTAATTTTGTAACTATAGACTTCAGGTACTTTTTTGCAGAATAAAAAAGGGAAGCGTTTGCTTCCCTTCTTTAATAAACAACACGCAATTTAATTAAGCGTGTAACATATCTTTTTTAGTCTGTAATTCTGCTTCAGTCTCTACATTATCTTCATCAGGCACACAACAATCAACAGGACATACAGCAGCACATTGAGGTTCTTCATGAAAACCAATACACTCCGTACATTTGTCAGTTGCTATATAAAAGAAATCATCTGAACCTGCTTCACGCTCATTATCATCAGCAACACTAGTTCCATCTGACATTTTCCACATTTCTTCAGGAGCATAAATTGCATTATTAGGACATTCTGGCTCGCAAGCCTCACAATTGATACAATCGTCTGTTATTTTAATTGCCATAATTTTTCTTTTTAATTAATTATCTGATTGCAAAAATATAGCTTTTTTCAATAGGTACAACACAGCTTGTTAATTTATACTTATTCTAAATGAGGGGAAAATAATCAATGAAATCCTCCTGTTTTATACCTAAGGTTCGTACTTTTGCTATCGTTAATTTTTGGCTAAAAACAAATAATGGATAAAACTACTCAGGTTGTTGATTTAGAAAAAGTTGTCATCAAATTTGCTGGTGATTCAGGAGATGGGATGCAATTAACTGGAACACAGTTTACAGATACTTCTGCCCTTTTAGGAAATGATTTAGCTACTTTCCCTGATTATCCTGCTGAAATTAGAGCACCACAAGGAACGGTTGCAGGAGTTTCTGGCTTCCAAATTCATATTGGAAGAATTGACATTAATACCCCTGGGGATATAGCTGATGTATTAGTAGCCATGAATCCTGCTGCCCTAAAAGCCAATAAAAATTGGATTAAAAAGGGAGGAACAATTATTGTAAATATTGACACTTTTACAAAACGAGATTTAGAAAAAGCTGGTTATGAAAATTCTCCTTTAGAAGATAATTCCTTTGAAGGATATAATATTATACAAGCTCCAATTACTAAACTAACTAGAGAGGCTTTAAAAGATTCTGGTTTAGATGGAAAAAGTATTGGGAGATCAAAAAACATGTTTGCTTTAGGAATTGTTTATTGGATGTTTAACCGACCAATGGAGCAAACTGAAAAATTCTTAGAAAAGAAGTTTGCTAAAAAACCTGAAGTAGTTGCTGCCAATATTAAGGTAATGCATGCAGGATATAATTTTGCAGATACTATTGAAGCATTACCATCCTCCTACACAGTGCTTTCTGCAAACTTACAAGCTGGGACTTACAGAAATGTAATGGGGAACCAAGCTATTGCTTGGGGATTTTTAGCTGCTGCTGAACGCTCAAATAAAGAATTATTTTTAGGATCTTACCCTATTACACCAGCTTCAGATATTTTACATGAGTTGGCAAAACATAAAAATTTAGGAGTTAAAACTTTTCAGGCAGAAGATGAAATTGCTGGAATTTGTTCAGCAATTGGAGCTAGTTTTGCTGGAAGTTTAGCCATCACCACAACATCAGGTCCTGGATTAGCCTTAAAAGGAGAAGGATTAGGGTTGGCTATTATGGCAGAACTACCAATAGTAGTGGTAAATGTACAAAGAGGAGGGCCTTCAACAGGATTGCCAACTAAAACAGAGCAATCCGATTTGATGCAAGCGCTTTATGGTAGAAATGGAGAAAGTCCTTCAGTAGTTTTAGCAAGTTCAACTCCAGGAAACTGTTTTGATTGGGCATATATGGCATCCAAAATAACTTTGGAACATAATACTCCTGTCGTTTTACTTTCTGATGGATATTTAGGGAATGGAGCAGAACCTTGGAAGATAAAATCAACTAAGGACATGCCTGAAATTAACCCAAGTATTGCTGTTGAGGGAGAGGAATACCAACCTTATGCAAGAGATGAAAAAACATTAGCTAGGAAAATAGCATTACCTGGAACAAAAGGATTAGAACATAGGCTTGGTGGGTTAGAAAAAGAAGATATTACTGGAAATGTCTCTTATGACCCTGACAATCATGAAAAGATGGTGGGCATCCGATCTGAAAAAATAAAACGAATAGCTTATGTAATTCCTGATCAGCAAGTATTTGGAAAAGAAGAGGGCGATTTATTGGTAATCGGTTGGGGAGGAACACATGGTTCGCTTTACAGTGCAGTAGATAATTTATTGGCTGAAGGAGAGAAAATTG
>JABJNS010000135.1 GCA_018664745.1 Flavobacteriales bacterium
CCTCACTTGGAAACTTTAAGAATGAAACTAGGACTTGATCCTGATTATTAATAGATAAATAAATAAAATGAATATGAAACCAAAACAAATCTTAACCATTGTGCTGATAGTAGCTGCAGGAATCTATTTCGCAATAAACGCTAAAGAACAAATGAATAAAATTGAAAATAATTATGAAACGGCAGCAAATGATCCGTTAAAAGCAAGAGTTTATACTTTGGATAATGGACTTAAAGTATACTTAACTGCTTATGCTGATGCTCCAAGAGTACAAACAAATATTGCTGTGCGTGCTGGAAGTAAAAATGATCCTGCTGATGCAACAGGTTTAGCGCATTACTTGGAGCATATGCTATTTAAAGGAACAGATATTTATGGTTCTTTGGATTTTGAAAAAGAAGCACCAATGTTAGATAAGATTGAGGCTCTTTATGAAGAGTATCGTACGATTGATATGGATGATACTGAAAATAGAGAAAGAGTGTGGAGACAAATTGATTCTATTTCGGGTGAGGCTGCAAAGTTAGCAATAGCAAATGAATATGATAAGATGGTTAGTGGGTTAGGAGCAAAAGGAACGAATGCTTATACCTCTAATGAAAAAACAGTTTATATTAATGATATTCCTTCTAATCAAATTGAAAAATGGTTAAAGTTAGAAGCAGAGCGTTTTCGTTATCCTGTGTTTAGGTTGTTTCATACTGAGTTAGAGGCTGTATATGAAGAAAAGAATATTAGTTTAGATAATGATGGGCGTAAAATGTTTGAAGCCTTATTTAATGGTTTGTTCCCAACACATCAATACGGGCAGCAAACAACAATTGGTACAGTTGAACATTTAAAAAACCCTTCTTTAACTGAAATCAGAAAATATTTTAACAAATACTATGTGCCAAATAATATGGCAATGTGTCTTTCAGGTGATTTTGATTATGATGAAACAATTAACTTAATCAATAAATACTGGGGAAGTTTTGAAAGAAAGGAAGACCCTACTTTTGAAGTAATTAAAGAATCCCCAATTGCTGAGCCAGTTTATGCTGAAGTGTACGGACCTGAAGCTGAAAGACTTTATATTGGTTTTCGTTTTGATGGTGCAAATTCTGAGGATGCAAAAATGCTGACTATGATGGATATGGTGCTTTCTAATTCTGCAGCAGGGCTTATTGACTTGAATTTAAATCAAGCACAAGAATTAATTGGTGGGGGTTGTTTCCCTTATGTGTTAGAGGATTATTCTATGCACGGATTTTATGGTAGCCCAAAACAAGGACAAACTTTAGAATCAGTAAAAGACTTATTGTTAGCGCAAATTGAGGAGGTAAAAGCAGGTAATTTCCCTGACTGGTTAGTGGATGCTATTATTTCTGATTTGAAATTAAATCAGATTAAGAAATTAGAAAGTAATAGTGGTAGAGCAAATGAGTTTGTTGACGCCTTTACTTTAGGTATTTCTTGGGAAGATCATCAAAATGAAATGGCTGAGTTAGAAAAAGTAACTAAGCAAGATATTATTGATTTTGCAAATGCTAAGTATGCTCATAATTTTGTTGTAGTTTACAAGAGAACTGGTGAAGATAAATCAGTGATTAAAGTAACAAAACCTGCTATTACTCCAGTATCTGTTAATCGTGAGGATCAATCTCAATTTTTAGTAAGTCTATTGGGTGAAGAAGTGCCTGATGTAGAGCCAGTATTCTTGGATTTTGAAAATGATATTGAAAAAACTACTGTTGGTGATGTTGATTTAATCTACAAAGAGAATACTGAAAATGAGAGGTTCAAATTGAATTATATTTTGGATATGGGGAAAGACCATGACAATAGATTAAAACTAGCAGTAGATTATTTAAAATATTTAGGTACTGCTGATATGACTCCTGCTCAAAAAGAAGAAGAGTTTTATAAATTAGGTTGCGAACTTTCAGTAAATTGCAGTGATGATAAAATTCAAGTTACTTTAAGCGGATTAGCAAACAACTTTAACGAGTCGGTTGCACTTTTTGAAACAATCCTAGCGGGTGCAGTGGCTGATGAACAGGCACTTGTAGATTTAAAAATGAGTGTATTGAAAAAGAGAGGAGATGCTAAATTAAACAAGCAAGTAATCCTTTGGAGGGCTATGGGGAACTATGCTAAATATGGAGCTAACTCTTCATTTATGAATATTTTATCTGAAGAAGAATTAAATAATGTTACTTCTGCTGAATTGTTGGATTTAATTCATAACCTAACTTCTTACGAGCATAGAATTTTATATTACGGACCAGATGAAATGGTAGCTGTGGAAGATAAGTTAACTGCTTTGCATGTTAACAATACAGCACTTAAAGCTATTCCTGCTAAAAAAGAATTTATTGAAAATGCAATGGACAAGCCTTTAGTTTATGTTGTTGATTATGACATGAAGCAAGCTGAAGTTATGATGTTAGCAAAAGGAAATAAATTGAATATGGATAAGTATGCAATCATCAAATATCATAATGAATATTTTGGTGGTGGAATGAGTTCAATTGTTTTTCAAGAAATGAGAGAGTCTAAAGCTTTAGCTTATTCAGTTTATAGTACTTATACTGTACCTACTGATGCAGATGAATCACATTACTTAATGAGTTATATAGGTACGCAAGCGGATAAATTATCAGATGCTATGGTAGGAATGACTGAACTGTTAAATGTAATGCCAGAGGCTGAAGCAAATATGAATAATGCTAAAGAAGGAATTGAACAGAAAATAAGAACAGAAAGGTTAACAAAATCTAAAGTGCTTTCAGAATATGAAAAGGCGCAAAAGTTGGGTGTTGATTATGATATCAGAAAAGATGTTTATGAGGGAGTACAGTCTTTTGATATGAGTAGTTTAAGAGAATTTCATAATTCTCATATTGCTAATGGTACAAGAGTTGTAATGGTTTTAGGTTCTAAAGATGATTTAGACTTAGAAGTGTTAAAGCAGTATGGTGAAATAAAACACTTGACTTTAGAGGATGTATTTGGTTACTAATTTTTAAGTTTGCAACCTTTTTAAAATTTAGAAAAAATAGAAGAATGAGTAATCAGATTTCAAAGATAATATATACTAAAACGGATGAGGCGCCAATGTTGGCAACTCATTCTTTATTACCAATTGTTAATGCATTTACAGCTAAAGCTGGTGTAAATGTAGAAACAAAAGACATATCATTAGCGGCAAGAGTACTTTCTGCTTTTCCAGAATATTTAAAAGAAGAGCAAAGAGTAAATGATGCTTTAGCAGAATTAAATGGGCTAGTGAAAAAGCCAGAGGCAAACATTATTAAATTGCCTAATATTTCTGCTTCAGTTCCGCAACTGATTGCTGTAATTGAAGAGTTGCAAGGAAAAGGATATTCAATTCCTTCTTATCCTGATGCACCTGAAAATGCAAAGGATGAGGATGTAAAATCACGATACGACAAAATTAAAGGGTCGGCTGTAAATCCTGTGTTGCGTGAAGGTAATTCTGATAGAAGAGCGCCAAAGGCGGTAAAGAATTATGCAAAAGTAAATCCTCATTCTATGGGGGAGTGGAAGTCAACTTCTAAGTCGCATGTAGCTACAATGTCTGAAGGAGATTTCTTTCATAATGAAAAATCAGTATGTGTTGAAAATGCTACTAATGTAAAAATAGAATTATTTGCTGCTGATGGAGAGGTTGCAATGCTAAAGGCAAATACTCCTCTTTTAGCTAAGGAAATTATTGATTCATCTGTGATGAGCAAGAAAGCTTTGTTGTCATTTTTAGAGCATGAAATTAATGATGCTAAACAAAGCGGAATACTACTTTCTCTGCACATGAAAGCAACAATGATGAAGGTTTCTGACCCAATTATTTTTGCTCATGTTGTGCGTGTTTTCTTTAAAGAGTTAGTTGAAAAGCATGAGGCTACTTTTATTGAATTAGGAGTAGATTTTAAAAATGGTTTTGGTGATTTAATCAGTAAATTACAAAATACTTCAGCAGAAAAAAGAGCTGAGATTGAAGCTGATATTGCTTTAGCGTTTGAAAATAATGCAAACTTAGCAATGGTAGATTCTGACAAAGGAATTACGAACTTACATGTTCCTTCTGATGTTATTATTGATGCTTCTATGCCGGCTATGATTCGTACTTCTGGTCAGATGTGGAATAGAGATAACAAAACGGAAGATACAAAGGCAATTATACCTGATAGTTCATATGCAAGTATTTATAGTGCAACTATTGATTTCTGTAAAGAAAATGGAGCTTTTGATCCTACTACTATGGGAACAGTTCCTAATGTTGGGCTTATGGCTCAAAAAGCTGAAGAGTACGGTTCACATGATAAAACATTTGAAATTCAAAAATCAGGAATTGTAAAAGTAAGTGATTCTGAAGGGAATATCTTACTTGAACATACAGTTGAAGAAGGTGATATTTGGAGAATGTGCCAAACAAAAGATGAGCCAATTAAGGATTGGGTGAAGCTTGCCGTAAATAGAGCAAAAGCTACTGAATGGCCAGCTATTTTTTGGTTGAATAAGGATAGAGCCCATGATGCTGAGGTTATTAAAAAAGTAAATTCTTACTTAAAGGATTATGATACTGCAGGATTAGATATTCAAATTTTAGATCCTTATGCTGCTTGTCAGTTTACACTTAAGCGTGTGAAAAATGGTGAGAATACTATTTCTGTTACTGGAAATGTATTGAGGGATTACTTAACAGATTTATTCCCAATTTTGGAATTGGGTACTTCTGCAAAAATGCTTTCTATCGTTCCGTTAATGAATGGTGGTGGTTTGTTCGAAACAGGTGCTGGAGGTTCTGCTCCAAAACATGTTCAGCAATTCACAAAGGAAGGGCATTTAAGATGGGATTCATTGGGTGAGTTTATGGCAATTGTTGTTTCATTAGAGCATTTGGCTGAGGTGAATGATAATCCTAAAGCAAAAATATTAGCTGATACTTTGGATACTGCAATTGAAAGTTTGTTGAAGAATGGAAAATCGCCAATGCGTAAGGTAGGGCAGTTGGATAACAGAGGTTCACATTTCTATTTAGCAATGTATTGGGCAAATGGTTTAGCTAAACAAACTGAAGATGCAACTTTAAAAGCAACATTCGAAACTGTGGCTGCTGATATGAAAGCTCAAGAGGATGAGATTATGTTTGAACTGAATAATGCACAAGGAAAAGTTGAAGATGTAAAAGGGTATTATTTTCCTGATGAAGCAACAACTTTTGCAGCTATGCGACCAAGTACTACCTTAAATACTATTGTAGATAATATATAGATGACTAATAAAGTCATGCTGAACTTGATTAACTTTGTTGAGCCTAAAGGTTTCAGTATCTATATTACATATATTAAGATTCTGAATTAAATTCAGAATGACATAAAAGATAAAAAAGCCGAGCTTTTGCTCGGTTTTTTTATTTAAAAAAACTCTTGCTTAAAATTAATCAAGTATAACTTTTTACTTGCTCTAGTCATAGCAGTGTACAACCATCTTAGGTAGGATTTGTCTAGCATATCTTCAGTAAAATAACCTAAATCTACAAATACATTTTCCCATTGTCCTCCTTGTGATTTATGGCAGGTAATGGCATAGGCGAATTTTATTTGCAAGGCATTGAAGAATTCGTCTTCCTTAATTTTTTTGTTTATTTCCTTTTGTCCTTTGTAGTCCAAACCAACTTCTTGGTAAAGTTGTTTGTATTGGTCGTAGGTTATTGCAGGGCTTTCGCTTGTTAAGGTGTCTAAAAGTAATATTACATCCAATTCCTTTTCATCAGGATAATCTACCATTTGTACACTTGCTTTAGCAAAACGGAAACCATAGCGTTCAATCGTTTCTTTTATTTTAACAACTTCAACAATATCCCCATTGGCAATAAATCCTGCTTTGCTGCTGTCATCTAGCCAAAAATAATTATTTCGCACAACCATCAGCATATCTCCAGTTGAGATTTCATTTTCTTGCCACCTAATTTTGGCTCTTATCTGCTGGTTGTATTGGTTAGCTCTTTTGTTAGATCGGCAAAGTACAGTGGTAGCATTTACTCCTTCATTGCTGTATGCTGTTTCCAATGCATCTTGTAAATCCTCACCAGTATTCAGGCGAACAACTTCTGCATTTGTTGCTAATTTAGGATAGGAATAATCATTAGTTGCAATTCTATTCCTAAGGTCAGTAGCGTTTTCTAGGATTAAAGAATCTTCCTTTTGCCTAACCACTTGGGTAAGTTCCTTGCAGATAACTTGTTTGCTATAATTCAGCTCTAGTTTATCTTCATCTAAAGCAGGGCTAATATCCAAATGAACAGGAGGGAGCTGAGCAGTATCACCAATTAAAATAAGTTTACAATCTTGTCCTTCATATACATATTCAATCAAATCATCCAAGAGGGAGCGATTTCCAAATCCTTTGTCTGAATTTTCAGGAATCATTGAGGCTTCATCTACTATAAATATAGTGTTGCTGTGGGTGTTTTCTTTAAGTGTGATAAAGGTGTTTCCACTCTTATTGGTTCTTATCCAGTAAATCTTTTTGTGTATTGTGCTTGCTGATTTTTTAGAATATTTTCCTAGAACTTTTGCGGCCCTTCCTGTTGGTGCCATCAGTACGGAACGCTTCCCTAAAATTGGTAAAGATTTTACTAAAGTAGAAACTAGAGTAGTTTTACCAGTTCCTGCATAACCCTTTAGTATAAAAATACTCCTGTTTCCTATAGTGCTAACAAAATCAGCAATATCAGTGATGAGTTCATCTTGTTCTGAAGTGGGAGTGAACGGGAAATGGAGTCTTAGTTTTTCTTGTAGTTTCTTGCTTTTCATTACAAGATATTTACTTCAGGATCTAAATTTATTCCGTATTTATCCTTTACTCTTTGTTGTACTTCTTTTGCTAAATTAATGATGTCAGTTCCGCTAGCATTTCCGTAATTTACTAAAACTAAGGCTTGGTTTTTGTGTACGCCAGCATCTGCTTTTCGGTAGCCTTTTAGTCCTGCATTGTCAATAAGCCATCCAGCAGCAATTTTGGTTTTGCTTTCTGAAATTGTATAGCCTACCATTTCTGGGAATTCTTTTTTCAGTTTCTCAAACTCACTCGTTTCAATAATAGGATTTTTAAAGAAACTTCCACTATTCCCTAATACTTTTGGGTCAGGTAATTTACTGCTCCTTATGTTAATTACAGCCTGTGCAATACTTGAAGGAGAAGCTTCTTTTTTAAGGAGTTTTAGCTCCTCAGTTATTGCGCCATATTTAATGTTGTTTAGTGGTGTTTTACTGAGTTGGTATACTACTTGAGTAATAACTACTTTCCCTTTTAGTTCTTCTTTAAAAATAGAATTTCTATACCCAAACTTACATTCTTTATTTGTGATTTCTTTTTTTGTACCCGTTTCAATTTCAATATAACTAACTTTTGTTATTACATCTTTTACTTCTGTGCCATAAGCACCAATATTTTGCATAGGTGAAGCCCCAATTAATCCTGGAATTAATGCTAAATTTTCTATTCCTGAGAGATTTTGATTGATACTCCACAAAACAAAGTCGTGCCAAACCTCTCCAGCACCCACAGTAATACTTACACTTTGTTCGTCCTCATAAGCTATATCAATTCCTTTTATATCATTAGCTAACACTATTCCTTCAAAATCTTGTGTAAGTAAAATATTACTTCCTCCTCCTAAAATAAAAAGAGGCTCGGTTTTACAAATTTTATTTCTTAATAGTGCTATTAATTCAGATTCAGAACTAAAGCTTGCAAAATATTTTGCACTTGCATCTATACCAAAAGTATTATGATTTTTTAGGCAGTAATCTTCTTGAATATTACTCATGATCCATTACAATTTCACTTATTTTCTGATTTGCACATTGTAGGGTTCTTGCCTTGTATTTTTTTATGATTGAATAATCGTGTGTCGCAATTAAAATAGTAGTACCTTTTGCATTAATTTCTTGCAATAATTCAATTATTTTATTTGATTTTTCAGGGTCAAGATTACCTGTTGGTTCATCTGCTAAAATAATTTCAGGGTTATTTAAAAGTGAACGAGCAATAGCTGCTCTTTGTTGTTCTCCTCCTGATAATGCATAGGGCATTTTATCTTTTACATCATTAAGGTGTACACTTTTCAATACTTCATTTATTCGGTCACTAATTTTTGTTTTATCTTTCCATCCTGTAGCTTTTAGTACAAAGGATAAGTTTTCAAAAACATTCCTGTCAGATAATAATTGAAAATCTTGAAATACAATCCCTAGTTTTCTTCTTAAATTTGGAATCTCTTTTGCTTTAATCTTATTGAGGTCAATTTCAGTAAGTGATATGTTTCCAGCACTTACTTTTAGTTCCCCATACAATGCTTTTAGCAATGAACTTTTTCCACTACCTGTTTCACCAATCAAATATAAAAAATCTCCAGCATTTACTTTTAAGGTAATATTACTAAATACTTGATGATTCATTTGGTGAATGTCTACACCTTCCAGATTGATGATTGGTTTATTCATTTTCGCTATAATATTTGTGGATTTTCCCATAAGGTATGCTTTTTAATAAAGCCATAATCCCTTTTGATTCTTCTTCCAAATTATTTTTTTTAAGTCCAACTTCCTGTTGGCTTAGCCTGAAATAGGCGCGTAAGGTCATTTGTTCATCTCTAATTTGTACAAAGTCAGGGATGGTTTTTGTTCCTTTTATTTTTAAGATATATAACACTAAGGCAAATTAAAAAATTTATTGCTCATAAAACGATAATTTGAAGTAATAATTGTTAGAAAATGCTGTTGAAAACTTCAAAGTTCTGTTTTTAGCACAAAGCCTAATTTGGGTACTTTTAAATCTGATAAGAAATTCTATGCCTAAAATTATAAAGTTCATCCTTCTATTACTACTTTGTAGTGTCAATCTTAAAGCTCAAAATGCTAAATCAAATGAAGCTAGTGCTTTGTTCCTGGAAGGAAAATACAGTGCTGCTCAAGCTTTGTTTCAACAATTAATTATTGATAATGGAGCTGATGAAAATGCGCATTACTATAATGCAAAGTGTTCTAAGGAGCTGTTTTCTTCAGATGCAATATTCTTGTACGAACAGTTTTTAAGAGATTTTCCTTTTGCCTCTTTTAAAGATGAGGTGAATGAAGATTTGGCATTACTTTATTACAGAGGTCAGGAGTATGATAAGGCAATAGATTATTTATTGAATTTGAAAGATATAGATAAGCAGCCTCATTTAATTTTCAAGTTAGCTTATGCTAATTTTAGTATTGATTCCTTGGAAGAATCTCAGTATTATTTTTCAAAATTAATCAATACGGAAAGTAAATATGCAGCAACTGCCCAGTATTACTCTGCATATATCGCTTATGAAAACGGCTTGTACAAAACAGCATTAAATGGTTTTAAACAGTTAGTTGCTGATGAACAATTTGGTGCAATTGCTCCTTATTATATTACTCAAATTTACTTTTTTCAGCAAAGCTACAAGCAGTTAATTGCATTTGCATCACCACTTATTGAAAGCGTTATTCCTTCAAGAAAGGCAGAAGTAAATCGTTTGCTGGCAGAAGCATATTATCGTACTGAAGATTATGAGAATGCTATTGTTCATTTTAAGGCCTATGTTCAACAGGGTGAACAGGTAAATCCAATTGTACATTTTTTATTAGGTCAATCGTATTTTAAAATCAGTCAATATGAAAATGCAATTGATAATTTAGAAAAAGTGAGCAATACGGCTGATAGTATTGCTCAGCATGCTACTTATTGTTTGGGGGCTTCTTATTTGCAGCTTCAGCAGTTTAACTATGCATTACAAGCTTTTAAAAAATCAGCTACTTATGATTATGATTTGCAAGTTAAGGAAGATGCATTTTATAATTATGCAAAATTATCCTATCAGTTGGATTTACCTTTTGATAATACATTGGAAGTGCTTAAAACTTATTTGGAAAAGTATGATAATGCATTGCATAAAAAAGAGATTGAAACTTTAATGGTTCAAACCTTTCAGGGTAGCAGTAAGTATGATGAGGCTTTTGAGGCTTTAAAAGATATTCATTTACCAAATAATGAGCAGCAAAAATCCATGCAGCAACTGGCTTTCTTTTTAGGTGTTAAACAGTATAATAATTCTGCTTATAAAATTGGGCTTACTTATTTTCAGTTAGCTACTCAATACCCTGTGGATGATAAAATAGCTTATGTAAATGATTTTTGGTTGGCGGATTGTTATTATCAGTTAAATAATTTTGAAAAATCAGCTGAAATATACACTAGTCTGGCAGTGAATAGTACTGCTGACTTAGAAGTCTATAATAGTCTAAAACAATACAATTTAGCTTATGCTTATTTTCAGCAAAGCGAGTATGCTTTGGCAAATACTTACTTCAGGAAATATGAAAAACTAACTGCTGATAGCATGCATTTAAATGATACTTATTTGAGAGTTGCAGATTGCTTTTTTATGACTAAGGAATATTCTTTATCGGAGAAATATTATGAAAAGGCAATTGCTTATTCCTTGTTTGATGGGGATTATGCAATCTATAAGCGTTCGGTTGCTTTAGGTTTGGTAGGAAAAAATACTTCCAAAGTTAAGTTGTTGAATCAACTGACTAATGATTTTTTAACATCAGCTTATTATGATAATGCATTATATGATTTGGCGCGTTATTATAAAAATAATGCCAAGAATGATTTGGCGCTTTCTTATTATGATAAACTCTTAGAACAAACGAGTGATGAGCAGTTTATTGCTGATGCTCACTTGAGTAAGGGAATGATTTATTTTAATAGTAGCAATGTAAATGAGGCCATTACATCTTTCTTGTTTGTGGTAAATAATTTTCAGCAGACAGTTTATTTTAAAGAAGCATTATCAGGATTGCAGGCGGCTTATGTGAGTTTGGCTAAGGTGGATGAGTATCTGGCTGTTGTTAATGGATTGCCTGAAATAAGCATCAGTAAGGCGGAGCAAGATTCCTTGACTTATAATACAGCATTTATGAAATTCTCTGAAGGAGAATATGAAGTTGCACAAAGAACTTTTAATCAGTATTTTGAGAAATTTGAAAAAGGCATATTTAAAATAGATGCAACTTATTATAATGCTTTATCTTCTTTAAAAACTGGTGATACCGCTAGTGCAGTTTTGATGTATACTGAATTGATTGCTGTTTCCAATGCAGAATATCAGCAAGTGGCTTTAAGTTTTTTGGCTCGTAAATATTATGCAGAAGATGATTATGCAAACTCAAATATCTATTATCAAACTTTAGAAAAAGTAGCGACTTATAACGCTTTAAAGCGTGAGTCTATTATCCGTTTGATGTACGGTAATGAAAAAACGAATACTGACCTTGCTTATAAATATGCTAAACAGGTAGTTAATTTGGATAAAACAGATGATTGGCTTTTGAGTAAAGCTAAGATCATTATTGCTCGTTATCAATTTGCTGGCGGAAATTATGCGAAATCCAAAATTACTTTTGAAAAAGTAGTCGAGCTGTCTGCTTATGATGAGGGTGCTGAAGCTAAATATCATTTGGCTTATCTTACTTATTTGGATGATAGCTTGGTTGTGGCTGAAAAAATGATTTTTGAGTTGTCAGAAAATTATAGTAGTGATTATTTTATTGTCAAGGCATTTATTCTGTTGGCGGATATTTATGTGTTGCAGGAAAATAATTTTCAGGCTAAGGCAACTTTGGAAAGTATTATTGATAATCATGAAGGAGAAGAATTGCTAAATATAGCTCGTAAAAAATGGGAGTTAATTGTTGAGAGAGAAAGTTTGGAAAATGAAATAAAAGAAGAACCTCAGAGTTTTATCGAAATATCAGAAGAAGAATTTGATTATGATTTGGAAGAATTTTTGGTTGAAGAAATAATTGATGAAGATTATAAGTTAGTAGCTCCTGATACTTTGTTTGAACTTAAAAAAGATAGCATAGAGTTAATTCACGAAAAAATTGAAACAGATGAAATTGAATAAAATAATAGCAGTGCTTTTATTGAGTACTACTCAGCTTTTAGCACAAGATATTGGTACAACTGAAGTAAAGGTGATGGAAGGATTTAAACCAACTATTCCTGAGGCAAGTCGCCTAAATGAAAAAGCAACTTTTGCGGACACAACTAAAAAAGACCGAACACAAGAGTATGCTGTTATTGCTACTGATTTAAAATCGGACTATAAAACAAGGTCTTTAAAAGCAGCAAAAGTAAAGGCGGATAAAATCCCGCAATTATATGGTACAAAAGTGGGGGTAGCTTTTGGAAATGCTTTTACAACAAAAGCAAGTATTGTGCACAATAGTAAACGCTCCAAAACTTTGAGTTATGGAATTCTGTTGAATCACTTTGCAAATAAGTATGATGTAGATTATGTTACATCAACTAAGTTTTCAAACACTGCAAAAAACAGCAAAAACACTATACATCTTTATGGGAAGAAAATAAGTGTGTCCCATATTTTTATGGTAAATTTGGATTATGATAGGAGAACAGCAAATTGGATTGAACAAAACCCTGCTTTAAATCCAGACTACAGAGGGATTGTTAATCGTTTTGCATACACAAAACTTTCTCTTTCCCATATTTCCAAAGAGTTGGCGGCCGATAAATTAAAACACCACACTACTTTTTTTGTTTCTGATTTGAATGAGCTTTCTGAAAATCAAATCCACTTGAGTACGAATTTAAGCAAAACGATAAAGGGCTTGCCTTTTGCTTTGGAAATTGAGTTGAATGATTATTTGAATTATAATAATCCAGATACAAGGTTTGAAAGTACTAGTGTGCAGTCGCTTCATTTTTCACCTTCTACTGCTATTACAAAATATGGAGTTGATTTTGATTTAGGATTGGACTTTCGCTATTTATCTGAGGATACACCATTTGGAATTTTTCCACAAATTAAAGCGACTAAAGAGCTCGTGAAAGATGTTTTGTTGGTGTATGGTGGTTTGCGTCATAGCGAGCAAAGGCATACTCTTAAATCGCTTTCTGATGAGAATCCTTATGTTCATTCTTATGGAGCAAACCAGTCTATTTTGAGTGGAATTACTATTTTACAAAATTTATTAACAACTGATACAGATGAGTTGTATGTGGCTATGCGCAATGTGTTAGGAAAGGGTGAGGTTTTTGAAGGAAGTGTGGCTTATGGTACGGTTAATAATTTTGCTCATTTTCTTGGTGTTGCTAATGGGGATTATAGTCGTTTTTTAGTGGATTATATAGATGTAAAACAACTGCATGTTAATGCGAATTATGATAGAAAAATAAATACTATTATAAGCTTAAATGCAACTGCAGATTATTATAAATGGGATAAAGAAGTTTATCATAAGCCTAATTTTACCTGTGCTATTAGTGCTCCTGTTAATTTGAGAAATAAAATAAAAGTTATTCCTTCATTAAGTTATATGGGAAGTAGAATGGCTCGTTATGAAAATTTATTGGTGTCTGAACTTGTTATGCCAGCTGTACTTCCTGCTCAAATCCATGCCAACTTAGGGGTGTACTATAATTACACTAAAAATATTTCAGCTTATCTACAATTGAATAATCTTACAGACTCCAAACAAGATATGTGGAGAGGTTATCGTGAAGTTGGTTTTAATGGTCTTTTTGGGTTGAATTATTCCTTCTAATTTTATCAACATTTGTTGATAAACTCCTTTTAATTTTCATGCTTTTTTCCGTGCTTTAACTCATTCAATAAGTGTATATTTGTCTGTTTTAAAAAAATGAGAAAATAATTCAATTCTATGAGTGAAGAAAATAAAAATCAAGACTATAGTGCGGATAATATCCAAGTGCTTGAAGGTTTAGAAGCAGTACGAAAAAGACCAGCCATGTATATTGGTGATATTGGTGTAAAAGGTCTGCACCATTTGGTGTATGAGGTGGTGGATAATTCAATTGATGAGGCTTTAGCTGGGCATTGTTCTCATATTGATTGTTTTATAAATGAAAATAACTCCATTACAGTAACTGATAATGGTAGAGGAATTCCAACTGGAATGCACGAAAAAGAAGGGCGTTCTGCTTTAGAGGTAGTAATGACGGTGCTGCATGCTGGGGGTAAGTTTGATAAAGGTTCTTATAAAGTTTCTGGTGGACTTCATGGTGTGGGTGTGAGTTGTGTAAATGCACTTTCTTCTGATTTAAGAGTTGAAGTGCATAGAGATGGGAAGATGTACGAGCAAGAATATAAAATTGGTGCTCCTCAGTATGATGTTCGTGAAATTGGAACTACTGATATTACTGGAACTAAAGTTACTTTCCTTCCAGATGCTACTATTTTTGAAGATACAATTTATCATTTCGATATATTAGTTGCTCGTTTAAGAGAATTGGCTTTTTTAAATAAAGGAATTCATCTTTCTATTACTGATAAAAGAAGAAAAGATGATGATGGTGAATTTGTAAAAGAAGAATTCTATTCTGAAGGTGGATTGAAAGAATTTGTTTCTTTTTTGGACGAGACAAGAGATTCTATTTTAGAGGATGTTATCTATATTGATGGAGAAAAAGATGGTGTTCCAGTTGAGGTAGCTATGGTTTACAATACCTCATATACTGAAAATGTGCATTCTTATGTAAATAATATTAATACTCATGAAGGAGGTACTCACCTTTCAGGATTCAGAAGAGGACTTACACGTACTCTCAAGAAATATGCTGATGGTTCAGGATTATTGAAAAAAGTTAAGTTTGAAATTTCTGGAGATGATTTTAGAGAAGGTTTAACGGCTGTAATTTCTGTTAAAGTTATGGAGCCTCAATTTGAAGGGCAAACAAAAACAAAATTAGGAAATAAGGAAGTTACTTC
>JABJNS010000136.1 GCA_018664745.1 Flavobacteriales bacterium
AGTATCAACATCAGCATAAAAGACGGAATCACCCGTAACAACTAAACTTTGAGCCATCACAAAACTCATTTGTGCAAATATTATAATAAAAAGTAGATTTTTTTTCATGATTTTATATTTTCGCAAATATATAGTTTTTAAATTAAACATAGGTCTGATTTGAACACATAATAGAATAAAAAAACTAATCTTCAAATCCTCTATTTTTTTGTAATTTTGCAAAATTATTTAACCAAAAAAACAAGAAAAATTAAAAAACTATTACTAATTACAATTGTTGCCTTATTATCATTCAACAATGCACAAGCACAAATCTTCTTTGAAGATTTCAATGCAGGTATTCCTGCCACATTTACACTTAGTTGTAAAATAAAAGTATATTTGTCAAATATTAATTAAAAAAAAAGAAATGAGAAAACTATTACTAGTTATTTTTGTAGCTTTAGGACTACAAACACAAGCACAATTATGGAATGTGCAACTTAATGAGGATCCTACAACTTTAGGAAGTGGGTTAGCCGGTGTAATTTGGACTGGAACAGAATTTTGGTGTGCCGCATGGAATTCAGCAGACATCTATGTTGCGGACGCAAATGGGAATCTTTCAACACCAGCAAGTTTCACTATAGCTGGAGTTACTGGAACAAGAAGCTTAACTACAGATGGTTCATTCATCTATATTGGAGCAAATACATCAGCTATCTATCAAGTTGACATCACAACAAGAACACTAATTTCTACTATAAATACTTCAGTAGCTAATTGTAGATATTTAACTTACGATCCAACTTTAGATAGTGGAAATGGTGGTTTTTGGACTGGAGCCTATGGCTCAGATATTACTGCAGTAAGTATGAGTGGAACAACTCTATCAACAATATCTTCAGGAACTCACGGACTTACTGGAGTTTACGGTATGGCTTTTGACAACTACACATCAGGAGGACCTTACCTTTGGGCTTTTGACCAAGGAGGAAATGGAGCAGACATCATACAATTAGCTATAAATGGAGTACCTACAGGAATAGCACATGATGCAACTACAGATTTAGGAGCAGGAGGAACAGCAGGAGGTCTATTCATCTGTAATAATTACAATACAGGAACAAACTCTATGATTGGAATTATGCAGGGAGTTTCACTTTTTTCATATGAATTAGCAGACCCACCGAGTGATGATCCTATCTTAGTTTCATTAGATATTGATAATTATGTAGTAAATCCAACTAATGTTGATATTAAAGGGACAATTAGAAATGGTGGAATAAACCCAATTACTAGTATTGACGTAAAATGGTCAGATGGGACAAGCACCTATACTGATAATTTAACAGGATTAAATATTATCTCTAATCAAACTTACAATTTTACACATAATACACAGTTAAATGTAAATAACACTAATACTAACGCCTTATCAGTATGGATTGATTACCCTGCAGATTTAGACAACACAAACAATACATTATCAACTAATGTTTCTGGAGTAACTTTTATCCCTACGAAAAGAATTATATTTGAAGAAGCTACAGGAACTTGGTGCGGATGGTGCCCAAGAGGTGCTGTTGGACTTGAAACCCTACAACAAAACTACCCTAACACTGCTATCGGAATTGCAGTACATAATGGAGATGCAATGACAGTTGCTGCATATGATGCAGGAATGGTAGTCGCAGGATATCCTAGTGGACATGTAGATAGAAATATACTAGATGTAGATCCAGGAAGTTTTATGCAATATTATGGAGACAGAATAAACGAAATATCTCCTGTTGAAATTTCAGCTGTTGCAAACTTTGACGCAACAACTAGAAATATTGATATTACTCTTTCAGGAGAATTTGTTGCTAATCTATCAGGTGATTACAGGTTTAATGTAGTAATACTAGAAGATGAAGTAGGACCATATAGCCAGTCAAATTACTATTCTGGAGGAACTAATCCTTTAGTATCGCCTATCTCAGGTTTTGATTGGCAAACTGCAACCGACCCTGTTTCTGTGAAATTTGATCATGTTGCTCGTGCTATTTTAGGAGGATTTAACGGAACTCCAAACAGTATTCCAGCTACAATTACTGCAGGTGGAGTTCATACTTATGACTATACACATAACTTACCATCTAACCAAGATGAAAATAAAGTACATGTTGTAGGAATGGTAATTGATAACACTACAGGAGAAATCTTAAATGGAATTAAAGTTGAATTAACAGGAACAAGTACTGGAGTGGAAGTGATAAATTCTGAATTTAACATCTACCCTAACCCAGTTAAAGATGTATTAACTATTGAAGGGACTTATACTTCAGTTGATATTTATGATGTATTCGGTAAATTAGTTTTAACTGCTGAATCAGCTAAAACAATTAATGTTGCTACTTTAAGTAATGGCGTTTATATCCTAAACATCAATGCTCAAAATGGTGTAACAACTCAAAAAATTACGATTACTAAGTAATTATTCTTAAACTTAATACTTAAACCCTGGCTATTTAGTCAGGGTTTTTTGTTTTATAAATAATCAAACCAATAATACTTATATTATAATTGATTATTTACAGTATATTTGTAGCAATAAAAACAAGAAACCATGAACAAAAAAACATTATTAAGCATCTTAGCATCCTTACTATTTACAACAATTAGTATTGCACAGAAAAGCACATTACCATCATTAAATGTAAAAACTCTTGATGGAAGTAATATAAATATTACAACAATAGAAAATGATGGGAACCCAATCGTAATTAGCTTTTGGGCAACTTGGTGCAAACCTTGCAAAAAAGAACTGAATACTATTGCGGAGAATTATGAAGATTGGCAAGATGAAACAGGAGTAAAATTAGTGGCTATTTCAATTGACGACACAAGATCAATGGCCAAAGTTGCTCCTTATGTAAATGCATCTGATTGGGATTATGAAGTTTATTTGGATCCTAATGGTGACTTAAAAAGAGCCATGGGAGTATCCACTGTACCTCACACTTTTCTATTAAACAGCAAGAAAGAAATAGTATGGCAACACAAAGGTTATGTTGATGGTGATGAGGACGAGCTTTTGGAACAAATTGAAAAATTATCAAAATAAAAAATGAAGAAAATAATATTTTTATTCTCAACTCTTAGCATTTCCTTTTTAGGATTTTCTCAAGAAGTTAATTTTGGTGAAATCCATGGTGATTTTGATTTGAATTTACAATCCTATCAAGAGGACGCTTTGATTGGAGCGGAATCTGTTGATGAGATTATGCTTAATAACGCCTACTTAAACATTAACTATACAAAGGGGAATTTTTCTGCAGGATTGCGTTACGAAAGCTACCTTAATGCACTTTCAGATTTTGATGATGACTATAAAGGAAACGGAATCCCTTTCCG
>JABJNS010000137.1 GCA_018664745.1 Flavobacteriales bacterium
AAGGAAATAATCCTTGTTCCAAAACACTTGCTTTGCGTGCTGATTTTGATGCTTTACCAATTACTGAGGAAAATGAAATTGATTATTGTTCGGTAAATAAAGGGGTAATGCATGCTTGTGGGCATGATGCACATACGGCTTCAATGTTAGGTACTATTAAAATATTAAATGCTTTAAAACAGGAGTGGGAGGGTAGTATTAAATTTATTTTTCAGCCTGCTGAAGAGATGCTTCCTGGTGGTGCTCAGCAAATGATAAAAGAAGGAGTGCTTGAAAATCCTAAAGTTGAAAAGATGATTGGGCAGCATGTTTTTCCTGACTTAGAGGTTGGTAAAGTAGGTTTTTTTCCAGGAAAATACATGGCATCAACTGATGAGTTGCATATCACAATTGCTGGAAAAGGTGGGCATGCTGCTTTGCCACATAAGTACAATAATCCTTTATTGGTTGCAGCAAAACTTATTACTCAATTAGATGAGAATTTTAAAAATGAAGCTGACCGCCCTTCAGTATTTGCACTTGGTTTTATTGAGGGATTAGGCTCAACTAATGTTATTCCTGAAAAGGTGAAACTCAAAGGTACTTTGCGTGCTATGGATGAGGATTTTAGAGCTGAGGCACATGAGCAAATGCTGGAAATTTCAAATGCAATTGCTAAGTCCTGTAATGTAGAAATTGATTTTGATATCCGAAAAGGTTATCCTTGCTTGGTAAATGATGAGAACTTAACTAATCAATCTATTGCTTTTGCAAAAGAATATATGGGTGCTGAAAATGTAATTGACTTGCCCGTAAGAATGACAGCTGAAGATTTTGCTTATTTCTCACATGAAGTTTCTGCTTGTTTTTATCGTTTAGGTACAGCAAATTCAAGTAAAGGAATTACTCATGGTTTGCATACTTCTCGCTTCAATATTGATGAGCAATCTTTAAAAACGGGAATGGGGCTTATGGCTTATCTGGCTATAAAAAACTAAGCTAATTTATTTCCTATAGTATGAAATTCTTCAGAGAAGAGTTCAATTCTTTCTAGTACTTCAGTTGAGGAAATAGTATCTTCAGTAAAATCTTTTCCAGTAGCATATACTATTCTTGGCAATTGCATCATACGCCATTCGTTCATGCAAATTTGAGTAAGGTGCATGGTGGAAAGGTAACTTCTTTCCCCTCCTGCAGCACATAATATTCCAAAGAATTTACCTGTTGCTTTTCCAAAACAAGCATCTAATAGTATCTTTAAAGAGTCATTTATGCTATAGCAATGTACGCCCATACCAAAAATAATATTATCAGCTTCTTCCACTTGTTTGGTTAAAGTTTCCATTTTATCTGTTAATCCTTTATGTGTAGGTTGCATAGGAATCTCTCTAGCATCTACAAATATTATGTTATCTCCTTTGTCTAGTAGCTCTTGTTCTACAGCTTTACATAGTAAATAAGAACGGGAGTTTCCAGCTAATGAGCTGGATAAAATTAGTGTATTCATTAATTTGCTACTTTTGATATAAAGTCAATTCTTAGTAAGCGGATTTCATCATCTGTAAATTCATCTTCTTCAAATTCTACTCTTGCTTCATCAAATGAAAAATCTTCAGTTTCTTTAAAGAATTCATGTATATCTTCCCTTTCATCTTCCTCCATCATATCAAGTATGATATGTCCTAAGTTCAGGCGAGTTCCAGTTTCTACAATTTCTTCCATTTCTGTAAGTAATTCTTCATGGCTCATTCCTTTTCCTTTGGCAATGTCATCAATCCATAGTTTTTTGTCTAAGGATTGTATAATGTAAATCTTGTTTGATTTTTTGTTGGCTACAGTTCTTACGACTATATCTTGTGGGCGTTCAATATTATTTTCATCTACATATTTTCTAATTGCATTGATGAAGTCCTGACCATATTTCTTAGCTTTCCCTTGTCCAACTCCTTGTACTTGTGCCATCTCTTCAAGGGTAATTGGGTATTGGTTTGCCATATCAATTAAGGATGGTTCCATGAACAAGATTGCTGGAGGTAAGCCAATTTCTTTAGCTACTTTCTTTCTTAAATCTTTTAGGATATTAAAGAGTATCTTGTCCATAGCAATTCCTTTTTGGTTGCTACCGCTACCGGAATTTAAACTATCATAGTCATGGTCTTCAGTTATCTCAAAGCTGTATGGATTTTTTATGTATTCTTTTCCTGAATCAGTAATTTTAAGTATACCATAACTCTCAATTTCTTTAGTAAGTAATTGCTTTACATATACTTGTCTTATTATAGAATGCCAAAATCCTAGTGGCTTTTCTTTTCCTGAGCCAAAAACATCTTCAATTTGTGACATATGTTGCTTGATAAGTGAATTGCTATCACCTACCATAATACGAGCCATTTCTTTGGGTTTGAATCGTTCTCGGCAAGCTAAAACTCCTTCAAGTAATAATTTAACATATTTTTTTCCTTCAGTTTTTTCTTTAGGATCCTTACAATTGTCGCACATCTTATCGCATCTAACTGCATCAAACTCCTCCCCAAAATAATGAAGTAAATACTTTCTTCTACACATTGATGTTTCAGAAAAAGCAATAGTTTCCATGATAAGCAATCTGCCTACTTCTTGCTCTGCAACTGGCTTTCCTTGTAGGAATTTCTCTAATTTTTCTATGTCTTTATAATCATAAAAAGTAATCAGATCTCCTTTTCCTCCATCTCTTCCTGCTCTTCCAGTTTCTTGGTAATACCCTTCTAAACTTTTAGGAATATCATGGTGTACTACATAGCGAATATCAGGTTTGTCAATTCCCATTCCGAAAGCAATGGTTGCAACAATTACATCACAGTCATCCATTAAAAATGCTTCTTGATGAGCAACTCTCTTTTTTGCTTCTAATCCCGCATGATAAGGTAAAGCCTTAATTCCATTTATTTGTAAGGTTTCAGCAATTTCCTCAACTTTTTTACGGCTTAGGCAATACACAATTCCTGATTCTCCTTTACGAGTACTTATGTACTGTATAATTTGTTTGGCAACATCTTTTTTAGGTATTATTTCATAAAACAGATTACTTCTATTAAAAGAGTCAAGATATAATTTACCATTTTCATTTATCTTGAGGTTTTTCATGATATCCTGCCTAACTTTTGGTGTTGCTGTAGCGGTAAGTGCAATAATGGGTGCTTCTCCTATATTGTCAATTATTTGTTTTAGTTTTCTGTATTCTGGTCTGAAATCATGTCCCCATTCTGATATGCAATGAGCTTCATCAATTGCGTAAAAAGATATTTTTACAGATCTGAAAAACTCTGTATTTTCAGGTTTTACTAAGGATTCTGGGGCAACATATAGTAGTTTAGTTTTTCCAGACTTAATATCTTCTTTTACTTGATTAGTTTGTGTTTTAGACAGTGAAGAGTTGAGGACATGGGCTACACTTTCGTTCTGATAATATCCCCTTATTACATCTACTTGGTTTTTCATAAGGGCAATAAGTGGAGAAACCACAATTGCACACCCGTCTAATAATAGTCCTGGTAATTGATAACACATGGATTTCCCACCACCTGTTGGCATTATTACCATACTATCATTCCCATTTAGAAGGTTCATGATAATATCTTCCTGATCCGCTCTAAAACTATTAAAACCAAAAATGCTTTTTAGGTTTTTGTTTAGTGTTTCTTTAGAAATGCTCATACTTAATTTAAAAGTAATACTTTTGTTCTTGTTTTTAGAAAACGAATATACTATTTTAATTTATGAATTCTTCCACTGAAATAAAAAACATTGCAAAAGAAACTATTAAGCTAGAGGTAGATGCAATTAAGAAACTTGAAGATTCAATTGATGATAGTTTTGTTAGGGTTATTGAATTGATATTGAGTGCAAAAGGTCGTTTAATTGTGGCTGGAATTGGTAAAAGTGCCAATATTGCCAATAAGATGGTAGCTACTTTTAATTCTACTGGGCAACCTGCTGTATTTTTACATGCTGCTGATGCTATACATGGCGACTTAGGAAATATTCAAAAAGAGGATGTTGTTATTTGTATTTCAAAAAGTGGAAACACACCAGAAATTAAAGCACTTTTGCCATTTATTAAGAGTATGGGAAATACTATAGTTGGGCTTACTGGAAATATGGATTCTTTTTTAGCAAGAGAATCTAATTTTGCATTAGATGTAAGTGTGGAAAAAGAAGCTTGTCCTAATAACTTAGCACCAACATCTTCTACTACTGCACAACTTGTAATGGGTGATGCATTAGCGGTTACTTTATTAGCTTGTAAGAATTTTACAGATAAAGATTTTGCTCGTTTTCATCCTGGAGGAACTTTAGGGAAACGATTATATTTAAAATTAACTGACATTCTGCATGAAAATAGTAGTCCTCAGGTGGATAGTGAAGCTACTATTAATGAAGTGATAATGGAAATTTCAAAGAAACGATTAGGCGCTACTGCTGTAATGAAAGGTGGGGTATTACAGGGAATTATTACTGATGGTGATTTAAGAAGGATGCTTGAAAAGCAATCAAATTTTGAAAACCTGACAGCTAAGGATATTATGTGTGTTGATCCAAAAAATATGGAAAAGGAAGCATTAGCTTATGATGCATTGCAACTTATGGAAAAATATAATATCAGTCAATTAGTAGTAATGGATGGGAAGCAATATCAAGGTATCATTCATATTCATGAAATAATTAAAGAAGGAGTAGTTTAATGAGGAAGCAAGAAGAAGAAATGTCTTTTTTAGACCATTTGGAAATTTTCAGATGGCATTTAATTCGTTCGGCAGGGGCAATTATGTTCTTTGCAGTTATTGCATTTGTTTTTAAGGAAATTGTTTTTGATGTAATTCTTCTTGGTCCTAAAAAACCTGACTTTCCTACTTATAAAGCATTGTGTAGTATCTCAAATTTTTTAGGATTGGATGATGCGCTTTGCATGGAGAAATCACCATTTACCTTAATGAATATTAATATGAGTGGTCAATTTTCAACTCATATTACAACTTCTATTTTTGCAGGTTTTATTGTTGCTTTTCCTTATGTATTTTGGGAGTTATGGCGTTTTATTAGTCCTGCTCTGCATGATGGAGAAACTAAAATGGCAAGAGGGGTAGTTTTTTTTAGTTCAGTTTTATTTCTATTTGGTGTATTGTTTGGTTATTATGTAATTGCACCTCTTTCTGTAAATTTCTTAGGGTCTTACCAGGTTAGTAGTACAGTAGCAAATCAGATTAGCTTAACTTCATTTATTTCCACAGTTACTACTGTAAGTTTAGCAAACGGAATTATTTTTGAATTACCAATTTTA
>JABJNS010000138.1 GCA_018664745.1 Flavobacteriales bacterium
CAAATTGCTTTTGTTTGATAATATGGCGTTTTTAATTTCTGATAACCAACCACACAAATCACACCAATTCCAGTGAATATTATAAGAAGTTTACTATTTCTTGATATGAACCTAACAAGATTAGAAAATAATTCACTTAAATTTAATTCTTCTGTCATTTTTTATTTTTTAAAATTTCCAAGAGGATTCCTTATAAATCCCTTTAATGTCCAAAAGTACAAGTTTTCCATTGGATAACTGCTTAAAATCGTTAGTAGTATATTCTATAAATTTATTATGAGATACAGCAACAATAATAGCATCATATCTCTTTTCACCTAAGAATGGGCTACCAATAAAATTACCACCAAAATCAACTGAAAGGTAAGGATCAAAAACAGAAACCCTACAAGAATAACTTTCTAATCCATCCATAATATCTTTCACTTTTGTGTTACGCGTATCTGCACAATTCTCTTTAAAAGTATAGCCCATAATCAACACTGAAGCGCCTTTAATTTCTTTATCTGCATCAATCATTAACTTGATTGTTTTATCAACTATAAATGAAGCTACATTATTATTTATTGTTCTTGATGAATGTAGCAGTGTCGGCTTATACCCCATCTCTTCTGATTTATGCAACAAATAATAAGGATCAACCCCTATACAATGTCCACCAACTAATCCTGGTTTAAAATCTAAAAAATTCCACTTTGATTTGGCAGCACTTAACACCTCAGAGGTATTGATGTCCATCTTATCAAACATCATTGCCAACTCATTCATCAAAGCAATATTAACATCCCTTTGCGTGTTTTCAATCACTTTTGCAGCCTCCGCAACCTTAATTGAAAGGGCTTTATAAGTTCCAACTTTTATAATTTTTTTGTACAAATCATCCACTAGATCAGCCACTTTTGATGTAGACCCACTTGTAACCTTAACAACATTCTCTAGAGTATATTTTTCAGCCCCTGGGCTTATTCGTTCAGGGCTATAGCCACAATAGAATTCATGATTATAGGAAAGTCCGGAAATTTTAGCAAGAATTGGTACGCAAATATCTTCAGTTACTCCAGGGTAAACAGTCGATTCATAAATAACAATATCCCCTTTTTGCAAAGAATTTGCTACAAGCTCAGAAGCAGATTTTAAAGAAGTTAAATCAGGGACATTATCTTTATCAACAGGAGTAGGAACAGTAATGATATAAATATTAGACTTTTTTAAATCATTTTCATTATTACTAAATATCAAATTTGAATTGACTTCTACTTCAACATCTAAATTAGCATCTACACCTTTATTCAACTGTCCTACTCGCTCTGCATTAACATCATAGCCAACCACCTTATAATGTTTAGCAAAGGCCAAAGCCAAAGGCAAGCCTACATACCCCAAACCAATAATCGCTATTTTATATTCTTTTTCCAAATTAAAAAAGCCCCAAAGGGGCTTTTATTTTTATATTATTCATTGAGATTAATACTCCCAAAGATCATGTTCAATATTAAAGATTTCTGTTTTAATACGTTCTGCTTCTAATAAAGCATCAAGCCCTACCATGTACTCATTAATTTTTCTATCCATAACACTAGATTCTTTTACGATAGTACTTCCAAACATTCTTTTCCAGAAAATATCATCATATGTTCTTCTTTCAGCATTATTCTTCACTAAGTTGAATACTTCTGCATTAATCAAAATCTCTCTTGCTTCTGGGAAATGCACCCAAAATAAAGGAGAAAAAGTACCTAATAATTGTCCGTTTACTTCATCTCTATCTTCTTGTAAAGGAGCCATTCCAATAATACGCACATCCATTACAGATCTTTGTTTATCAAAAAACCATTCTTCTTTCAGCCTCCATTTTTTTACTGAATTTCTATCAAAAGCTGTCTTGTTAACCCTAGTAGTTTTTGCCTCTTCAGGATCTGCTCCTTCTGCTACAGCATCCCAGTCAATCACTTCAATCAGCTCTTCTTTTGCTCCACCAATTTTCGTGATATCTTCTGGTGACATTTCCTCTCTAAACTCATCATCCATAGCTGCATTACCGTAAGCAGTAATACTTCCTTCTAATATTGCAGAATAAATAACATCAATTAAACTTTTACGGTCTTCAATCGTATGAGCAACCCCGTCATTTTCAGGATAATAAAAAGGATGGTTAATTTTCTGACGCAAATCAATTTCTCTCCAAATCTTACGAGACCACATTACATCAGCTTGACGCAAAGGTGCATATTGCTGCACTCTTTTGTTATGATGTTTTTCTTTTTTATAAACAGAATTCATTTCTTCTGTAGTTAACACATCTTGCGCATTCACTCCTACTAAACAAAGAGTAGTCGTTACTAATAATAAGATTAATTTTTTCATAATTTTATGTTATTTTATTTCTATTACTAAAGGATCTAAAGGACGAACTGCAGTGTTTTTTGCATCTACCCTTTTTGCCTTAATATTAGAAATTGTTATTGCATTTCCTGCCTTAGTATTTTTTATAATATTGATCATCTTAGATGTAAACTTTGGTCCTTTAGCATCTTCCTTCATTTGCTCTCCTTTGTAAACCCCTGACAATCGGTAAGAAGTAATCACATATCTAACACCTTTAAAATCAAAATCCTTTAATTCAGCACCTAATCCACCAGCATTTACCATTTTCATTTTATCAATTACTGTAGTTCCATTCACATCTAATGCAAACTGAACCTTTGCTTTTGGTGGTGGAACTTCTTTAACCCTGAATTCCATTTGCCCCATTTTTGTACGCTTCCCATCAACCTCAGCAAACAAAGAAACCATAGCCTTTCCTTTTTTAGAAGGACGAGCAGAATATTCTCCTAATGATTTTTTAACTGCTGAAACTTTTCCATTATTTATAACTGCTGAAATTTCTCCTGCTGTATATCCTGGTACAGAAATTTTAAGAGGATTATCAACCTCTAAATATAAGATATTCATATTTGTAGGGGAAACAACTGCTGTTTTTGCTGCAACTAAATACTGCCCTCTAAAAGGATATGTTTTAGTTCCGCTTGAAGTTTTCATAGAGATTAAACCTCCCCACTTTTGATTTCCTTCTGAAGTTGCTCGTTTTGCAAACATTCCTTTACCATTTACAACTTTTACTGTTTCATAATCACCAATCATTTCATACTTCCCCCCTCCTAATGAATCGTATTCTCCAACATAAATCATTGGATCTTGTGTAGTGTCTTTTGCTGCAATAAATATTTGTGCTCTAAAGGAATCTCCCTTCAAAACAAAATTAGAATTTGGTATCTGTATTCCTTCTGCTGAAGTAAATTTTAAAGATCCTGCATCAATATTTTCTCTTAACATATTTATGATATCTGCTTCAGTATTACGAACATCTGATTGCATCTTAGACAATAAAGTTAAAGCACCAACTGCTGGCATATCATAGAAATTATACATTTCCCATTTTTGTTTCTTACCTCCTTTCCCTTTCTTATCATCAAGATTACAAGTTTCATTAATTGTAGAAACTAAAGCTTCATTTGATCCAGCAATAGCTAAAATAAAATCTTTATAAATAAGAAAATTTTCTTTTAATTGAGTAGCAACATTTTCTTTTCTTTTATTATCATAAAACAAAACACCAGATGTATGTCTGTCATCTTTAACAGATAAATTTCCAATTGTCATCTTTTTTTGAAGAGAAGTTAATTCCTCCCAAGGAAGTTCAATTGCTTTTTCCTCAATTAAATCACCATCAGCATCTATTAATTCATTTTGATTTCCTAAATAAACATGTTTATCAGCTTTTAAAACAAGATTATATTTCATCTCTTGAATAAATTCTACAAGAGCATCTGCTTTTGTTTTCACTTCATAAGCTTGATCTCTAAAAGGACCAGCCTTAATTTTATTTAACTCTGCAGCCGCATCAAAAGCAGCATATGTATCTCCGTTCTTAGCGTTAAAATTTGTTGTTGATCTTTCTATTCCTAAATTAACTTCAAAGAAAGAGTTTAACACTTCCTTTGACACATTTAATGCAAGTAGAGCTGTTAGCACTAAATACATCATATTAATCATCTTCTGTCTTGGGGACACATTTCCTCCAGCCATATAATTTTATTTATTAATTAATAATTACTGATGATTATTTGTTTGGATTCATTGCCGTAAGCATATTTCCATATACTTCATTCAATTGCTCTAAATTTTCAGCCAAACTACTTACTTGTTCCTGGAATTTTTTAGAATCCTCAACAGAAGATTGTAAGTTTTGCAAAAACAATGTAGTAGCCTCCATTTGCTGATTAGAAGCTTGCAATTGCAATTCATACAATGAATTCATTGCATTCATATTCTTAACACCTTCTTGAATTTGACTATTATATTCTGAAATACCTGAAGCAGCCGAAATCGTTTCATTCAATTGTTTAGCTGATTCACCAAAAGACCTTAACCCTTCATTTAAGCTCTCCACTAATTCATTATCAATTTTAGCTTTCGCTAAAGCATCATCTAATTGTTGAGCTGGACGCTTTACTGAATTAGCATCTTCCATATGAGCAAGCTCAGGATAAACCAAAGACCAATCTGTTTCCACATGTGGTTTTTCAAATGCAGAGAAAAAGAAAATAATTGCCTCAGTAGTTAGTCCAATAATAAGCATTATAGAAGCTCCAGGCAAATGTTCAATCTTAAATAATGCTCCAATAATTACTAAGGCTGCTCCCCAGCCATATAATTTTGGCATCATTGTTTTGTACCATTTTGCTTCTGTCATATTAGCTAATCCCATAATCTTTCTTTTTTTTAGTTATTGTTTAATTACTTATTTTTTATTCAAAATCTTTTTTATCTCTACCAAGGAAATCAACTGCACATCTAAACCCAATGTAACTTTTAGCTGTATCTTGATATTCAAAAGTTCGTGTACTTGTTTGGATAAAATAAGCTATATCTTTCCATGACCCTCCTCTAATTGATTTTCTTTTTAATACTGCATGATCACCCTCATTTGCATTATAATGGTAATCTGCATTCATATCATGTGAATACGAGAATGCTGATTCGTCATAAGCATTTGATGTCCATTCAGCAACATTTCCCGCCATGTCATATAATCCATAACCATTAGGATTGTAAGATGCTGTTTTAATTGCTTTTATACCACCATCAGCAGTATAGTTCCCTCTTAAAGGCTTAAAGTTAGCTAAGAAACAACCCTTAATATTACGAGTATAAGGACCTCCCCAAGGGTAAGGTGAAAAATCCAAACCACCTCTTGAAGCGTATTCCCATTCTGACTCAGAAGGCAATCTAAATTCTGGCAATGTAGGCTGATTGATCTTTCTTAAAAAAGAATTCATCATTTGTGTTCTCCATTTTGTAAAAGCAGTTGCTTGTTTCCAGTTAATTCCTACTACTGGATAATCATCAAAAGCAGGATGATGAAAATAGTTTTTAGTATAAGGATCATTAAAAGAATATGCATAATCATGAATCCAAGTTAATGTATCTGGAAAAATTGAAACTTCAATTTCAGATAAGAACTCACTTCTATCTCTTTTTCCCGGAGCATCACCTTCTCTTTTTGCTTTGTTAGCAGCTGCTTGAACATCTAAAACTTGATATTTATAAACATACTTTCTTGTATCAAATTCTCTTCTTCCATTTAACCTTTCATGCTCTGGCAAATACATTTCTTCTTCCAGAATTTCTCTTACTTCAGGATCATTCCATCTTATTTTAGTACTCCAATCAATTTTAGCAGGCTCTAAAAAATTACCGTATTTATCTTCCTCAATCAAATGCCCTTCAATTCCTGCCTCACCCAAAATAGTATGCGCTAAAGAATCCTTTACCCAATTTACAAATTGGCGGTATTCATTGTTTGTGATTTCAGTTTCATCCATGTAAAACGCTCCAACAGAAACAGTCTTTGAAGCTGTAACATTTGCAAATGGAACATCTTGATCAGAAGGTCCCATATTAAAACTTCCTTGCGGAATAAATACCATCCCATAAGGGTCTGTTGGATTCCAAATTTGTCTATTCTGTGTTCCAATTAGTTCTCCATTTCCAGAACCACCACAAGCACTTAATAGTGCCACTACTGAACTTAATAATATTACTTTTTTCATATTCATATTTATTTATCACTTTCGTGAGTTAAATCTACTTTTATAAGAACCTTGGGTTTTTATATTTTGAAACAGGCTTGTCATAATTTATCTTAAAGTTATAGCCCAACATAACTTCTAAAGAATTACCCATTGGATTAACCATTGTCACATCATAACCTATCCCAAATCTTAAATCCTCATTCACATTCATACCAGCCAATAAAATTAGCCCTTCATCCAACCTATAACTAACGCCACCCCACATCTTATTATTGTATATCAAATTTGTATTAATATCTAATTGTGAAGTTGCACCATCAGATTTCAAGTAAATTGAAGGATTTAAAGAAAGTACTGGATTCAATTCATGATAATAACCCGCAATTAAAAAATAATGCCTTGTCAAATCAAAATCTTGTCCATCACTCCATTCAATTTTTGGTTCAGTCATATGTGCAGAAGAAAGACCAACATAAATATCCTGAGTATTATAATAAATACCAGCACCTATATCCAAGCTTGAACCTTGAACATCACCAGTAGGAATAACAGGATCACCACTTTGAGCAGATTTTAAAGCTCCTCCATTTATCCCACTCTGATACATTCCAACTGACATCCCCATACCAATCTGCCCAACTCCTAATTCTGTACGATAAGCATAAGAAGCTTGTAATCCTAGATTACTAAATTCAGCTATATTATCCTTCACAACATTTAAACCAACACCACCATACAAGAATGGTAATTCTGCATCAATACTAAAATTCTGAGTTGAAGCAGCAGCCCCTCCATCCTCACCAAACCCCATCCATTGCGACCTATGCAAAACAGATGTAGCAACAACACCTCTACTTCCAGCAAAACCAGGGTTATTTGCTAACTTATTAAACATATTCTGACTGAATTGCGGGTCTTGTTGTGCCGAAACAGTTATTACTGATAACACCCCTAAGATTAGAATAAATATTTTCTTCATATTATGATTAACTATTGAAAATTTTTGGCGCTAAAATAAACAAATTTTAATTAAGCCTACTAATTACTAACGACTATCTTATGTGTTCAAGGAAATATTAAGCTACATTTTACACCTATTATTCTAACTATCAAGGTGTTTAATTAGATAAACTTATTATAAGTTTTTAACCATCTTTCAGGTACTTCACCTTGATTTGCCACTTCATAATCACGATATGAACAAGCTACAAAGTAATTTTGCAGTTGTTTTTCACCCTGCTTTTTAAAAGGAACACCCATCCACCACCTTCCACTACTTTGGCTCTTATAAAAAATAATTTCGTTTTTACCATCTTCAAATGCAACCGTGTATTTTATGCAGTTTTTTAAATTAGGATTTAACTCTTGCTTCCGCATTTTATACCCATCAACAAAATACCAAATCATCTGTGCCAATAATTGTGCAGTTTGATTATTAGCATCTAATTCCTGATCATACTCAAACAAACCAACAGCTGACAATTTATCGCTCACTCCAGCATAGCGCATAATTTTACAAGCATCTTCCCCATTCAACCCATTAGGAGAAGCATAAGAATTAGCCTCAGCATAAGCAAATTGAATTGCTGAAATATCAAAACTTAAAAAATCAGTATTTCTCATAACAGGCTCTACCTCCTGAAAATTAGCTTTCAAATCTCCTAATCTAACAATATCAAAATTCATTCTCTTTAACATTTCTGTAGCCATACTTGAAACAAAATAGGATTGATATCCTAAATTAACATAATGAAATAAATGACTAGGCTTATGACTTATCATCTTTCCCAAATGAGAATAAGATGCTAGTTTATCTTCCTCTAAGCCAATATCAAAACTTTTATCAACAGAAGTAAGTGTAATGTATTTTTCCAAGGAAGCATAAGCTTTATAAACTGCATATGAAATATCATGCCCACCACCAATAATAACAGGAATTACTCCATCATGCAATAAAGCCTCACAAACATCTTGAATTATTTTGAATGACTCTTTACGAGTTGGCATTAATTGCAAAGTACCTAAATCAACAATTCTTGGTAATTTTTCTTGATGTAAATGATAAAAAGAAGCTCTTATCTTACAATCTTGATTGGCAAACTTATTTTTTGAACCCTCATATTCAGGAACATTAAAAATTGCAATTTCAGCAAATTTCACATCCGGAAAATGACTAGCAGTATGTGAATCAATTAAACGCCCTATCTGTGTAGTTCCCCACCTATCCTTTTCAGCATAAATGCCAGAACTTAAGGGTTTAAAATAGGAGTGTAATTCAATCATTATTTTTTCTTTCCTCTAGGTTTTTTAGCAGGCTGATTCTCCCATAAAGTAATACATTCCTCTCTAGTTAAATCTTTTGGCTCAGTTCCTTTTGGTATTTTAACATTTATCTTTTTCCCTTTTGGAGGAGATACCTGAATAAAAGGACCGTACCTACCATTCAATACTTGAATTAAAGGATCGCCATCAAAATTAGAAATTAATCTATCTTTATCTGCCTGAATCTTAATTTTTATCAATTCAATTGATCTATCTAAGGCAATAGTCAAAGGATCTTCTTCATCTGTTTTTTTGATAGAAGTAAATTTACCATCATAGCGTAAATACGGGCCAAATCTTCCTACTGAAGCTACAATTTCCTTACCTTCCCACTCTCCTACTGTTCTTGGTAATTTAAATAAATCCATTGCCTGATCCAAAGTAATTGTCTGTATAGTTTGTCCTTTAAGCAAAGAAGCAAATTTAGGTTTTGGAGCATTTTCATCTTCTTGTTTTTCACCCATTTGAACCATGGGGCCAAAAGGACCAATACGAGCAAATACCTTCTCTCCACTTGCAGGGTCATTTCCTAATTCTCTTTCTCCTGATGCTTTACCAACATTACCAATTACATCCACTACTTTTTCTTTAAATCCTCCATAAAAAGAAGCTATCATTTCATTCCAAACCTTTTTACCTTCAGCAATCTCATCAAATTCAGTTTCTACAGATGCTGTAAAACTATATTCCATAACATCAGAAAAATGTTCCACTAAAAAATCAGTAACAACAATTCCAACATCAGTAGGGAAAAGCTTTTTATTTTCCGCTCCAGTGATAGAAGTTTTTTCTGTTTTAGTAAGATTTCCATCTTTCAATTCAATCATTTGAGAAACACGACCTACCCCATCACGACTTTCTTTTTGAATATATCCTCTTTTTTGGATAGTAGTAATAGTTGCAGCATAAGTTGAAGGCCTTCCAATACCTAATTCCTCCATCTTTTTCACCAAACTTGCTTCAGCATATCTTGCTGGCGGACGAGAAAACTGTTCAGAAGCAACTGCCTCAGAAAGCCCTAAAGCCTCACCAACCTCAAGCTTTGGCAACATACCTTTTTGCTCTTCATTATCATCATCTTTTCCTTCTAAATAAACTTTCATAAACCCTTCAAAAGTAATAACCTCTCCTTTTGCAACAAATTGTTCTGCTGTAGTTGAAATATTAATTCTCACAGTTGTTCTATCAAACTGAGCATCTGCCATTTGAGAAGAAATGGTTCTTTTCCAAATTAGATCGTATAGTCTTTGATGAGAACTATCACCATCTACAGTTTTATTTTCCATATAAGAAGGTCTGATTGCCTCATGCGCTTCCTGTGCTCCCTTTGACTTACCTGTATAAACTCTTCTTTTTGAAAACTCATCCCCATAAAGAGAACCAATTACTTTTTCAGCAGCATCTAATGCATCATTAGATAAATTCACACTATCCGTTCTCATGTAAGTGATTTTACCTGCCTCATATAATTTCTGAGCCACCATCATAGTCTGACTTACTGAAAATCCTAATTTACGAGAAGCTTCTTGCTGTAATGTTGAAGTAGTAAAAGGTGCTGTTGGCGATTTTTTTGCTGGCTTTTTCTCCAAAGAACCTACAGAAAAAGTAGCATCTTTACATTTTTCCATAAATGCATAAGCATCTTCATTCGCTTTAAACCTTTGAGGTAATTCTGATCTTACTATCTTTCCATCACTATTAATAAAAAAAGCAACAACTTTATAAGATGATACAGGAGTAAAGTTCGTAATTTCATTTTCACGCTCCACAATCAAACGCACAGCCACTGATTGCACACGACCAGCAGAGAGACCTTGTTTTACTTTTCTCCAAAGAACAGGAGAAAGTTCAAAACCAACCAATCTATCTAATACACGCCTAGCTTGTTGCGCATTAACTAAATTAGTATCTAAAACTCTAGGGTTTTCTACTGCTTTAGTAATTGCCTTCTTAGTAATCTCATGAAATACAATTCTTTTAGTAGAGCTAGCATCTAGCTTTAACGCCTCTGTTAAGTGCCATGCAATAGCCTCTCCCTCACGATCCTCATCAGTAGCAAGCCAAACAGTATCGGCTTTTTTTGCAACACTCTTAAGGTGACTAACTACCTTTGTTTTATCTTCTGATATAACATAATTAGGCTCAAACCCATTTTCAATATCAATGGCCATCCCACCTTTTTTAGGCAAATCTCTAATATGCCCAATACTTGATTCTACTACAAAGTCTTTTCCTAAAAAACCTTGTATTATCTTTTTCTTTGCGGGTGATTCTACAATCACTAAGTTCTTTGCCATTTTAATATGTTTTAGAAATGTGCTGCAAATTAAAGGAACTTTTTTTGAATAAAACAAATCAAAAAAACTTGGCAGTTTCCATTATATTATATATAATATAAGTAAAATAAATTACTGCCAGATTGTCAGTTTTTACTATTTTTGCATTTCAAAGACACAAAAATGAGCATAGAAAAGTTGTTAGAAAAAAATATTGATGAAAGTAAACAGGGAGAGGTTTTACAATTATCTGAAAATAAAAAAGCCAATCGTAAAATGTATATTGAAAGTTACGGTTGTCAAATGAATTTTTCAGACAGTGAAATTGTTGCCTCCATTCTTACTAATGAAGGTTTTTCCACAACAAAAGATATTACTGAAGCTGACTTAGTTTTTGTGAACACATGTTCAATTAGAGAAAAAGCAGAGCTTACAGTTCGTAAACGATTAGAATTCTATAACTCTATCAAAAGAGATAAAAATCCTGGAATGTTAGTTGGTGTTTTAGGATGTATGGCAGAACGCTTAAAAGAAAAATTCCTTGAAGAAGAAAAATTAGTAGATATTGTAGTTGGACCTGATTCATATAGAGATTTGCCAAATTTAATTGCACAAGTTGAGGATGGAAAGAAAGCAGTAAATGTATTTTTATCCTTAGAGGAAACCTATGCTGATATTAGTCCTGTTCGCTTAGGAGGAAATGGCGTAACTGCATTTGTATCAATCACAAGAGGGTGTGATAACATGTGTACATTTTGTGTTGTACCTTACACTAGAGGTAGAGAAAGAAGTAGAAACCCGGAAAGCATCTTAAAAGAATGTCAAGATTTATACAATGATGGATATAGGGAAATTACATTGTTAGGGCAAAATGTAGATTCCTACCTTTGGTACGGTGGAGGAGCAAAAAAAGACTTTAAGAAAGCTACTGATTCAAAAAAAGAAAACAGCTTAACTTTTGCTAATCTTTTGGACAAAGTAGCTCAAGTAAATCCAAAATTAAGAATTCGTTTTTCAACTTCAAACCCACAAGATATGGGAATTGATGTAATTGAAACTATGGCAAAACACAACAATATTTGTGATCATATTCACCTACCTGTTCAATCAGGAAGTTCACGCATATTGGAACTTATGAATAGAGGGTATGATAGAGAAAAGTACCTAAAATTAGTTGACGAGATTAAGCTCAGAATTCCTGATTGTGCAATCTCAATGGACATGATAATAGGCTTTTGTAGTGAAACTGAAGAAGACCATAAAGAAACACTATCCTTAATGGATTATGTTGGTTATGACTTTGGATACATGTACAAATATTCTGTAAGGCCAAATACGCCAGCTTCAAGAATGGAGGATAATGTTCCTGCAGACATAAAACAAAGAAGATTAGCTGAGATTATTGAAAAACAGCAAGCAAATGCTCTACAGCACATGGAAGCGAAAGTAGGAGAGACATATGAGGTGTTAATTGAAGGGTTCTCAAAAAAATCAGACCAACATTTTTACGGAAGAACAACTCATAACTCAGCAGTAATTTTTGAAAAAGAAAATCATAAATTAGGCGATTATGTAATGGTTAAAATTGAAGAATGTACATCAGCAACCCTAAAAGGTAAAGTATTGTAATTATGAATAGTCAACAAGCAAAACAAAGGTTCGGCATTATTGGAAACAGCCCAAAACTAGCAAGAGCAATTGATGTTTCCTTGCAGGTTGCCCCTACTGATATTTCTATTTTAATTGTAGGAGAAAGTGGAACTGGAAAAGAAAATATTCCAAAAATTATTCATCAGAATAGTAAAAGAAAACACAACCCTTATATTGCTGTAAACTGTGGTGCAATTCCTGAAGGGACAATTGACAGTGAGTTATTTGGACACGAAAAAGGTTCGTTCACAGGAGCGCATGACAGCAGAAAAGGATACTTTGAAGCCGCAAATGGAGGGACAATATTTTTAGATGAAGTAGGTGAATTACCAATGGCCTCACAAGCAAGGTTATTAAGAGTATTAGAAAATGGAGAAATAATAAAGGTAGGGTCTTCCAAAGCCCAACAAACTGATGTTAGAATTATTGCAGCAACAAATGTAAATCTTCCTGAAGCTGTTAAGCAAGGCAAATTCCGTGAGGATTTATATTACCGTCTAAATACCATAAGCATACAATTACCTGCACTTAGAAAAAGAGGAGATGACATTCATTTATTATTCAGAAAGTTTGCTGCTGACTTTGCGGAACAGTACAATACACCACCAATACGACTTACGGATGATGCCGTTACCATTTTAAAAGAATATTCTTGGCCAGGAAATATAAGGCAATTGCGCAATTTTATTGCCCAACTTTCAGTTATTGAAAAAGAAAGGATGATAACGGCTAATAAATTACAAGAGCAATTACCTGATACTTCAGTTGGAGGGTTAGTTAAGTTTGAAGACAAGAATAAAGCGGATTTATCAGAAAGGGAAATATTATACAAGGTGCTTTTTGATATGAAAAGAGACCTTACAGAACTTAAAAAGATTAC
The DNA here is from genome assembly GCA_018664745.1 of Flavobacteriales bacterium. Taxonomy (GTDB): domain Bacteria; phylum Bacteroidota; class Bacteroidia; order Flavobacteriales; family BACL11; genus UWMA-0277. The sequence continues at coordinate 13,224 of JABJNS010000138.1, forward strand.
TTTTGACCTAATGCAAAAGGAAGGAGGAACTGAAATATTAAACAATATAAATCCTGCTATTTTTACAGATAATAATGAGCAAGATTTCAACATAAATACTCCTGCAGAAAACACGATAGAAATTGAAGAATCTTTATCTTTATTTGATCAAGAAAAAAGGTTGATTGAAAAATCATTATTAAAGCACAAAGGAAAACGAAAAGATGCTGCTGAAGAGCTTGGAATTTCAGAACGAACATTGTACAGAAAACTAAAAGAATTCGGGTTATAATGAAACTAATTTACACAATTTTACTGAGTTTTTCCATAGCATCTTGTGGAATATATTCCTTTACTGGAGCTTCAATACCTAGTGAAGCAAAAACAGTATCCGTACAATATTTTAACAATAAATCCGCTACAGTACAGCCTACTTTAAGTCAAGTTTTTACTGAAAGGCTAAAAGATATATTCTTAGAGCAGACAAACTTAACACTTAGCGAAAATGAAGGAGATTTAAGTTTTAGAGGCCACATCAGTAAATATCAGATAAAACCAATGGCAATTAAAGCAAATGAAACTGCTGGGAAAAACAGACTGACTATTGCTATAAAAGTTACCTATAACAATAGTTTTAATGCTGAAAACAACTTTGAGAAAACCTTTAGCCGTTATCGTGATTATGATAGCGCACAAAACATATCTGATATTGAAAGTACTTTGATTGAAGAAATCACAAATGAATTAGCGGAAGATGTGTTTAACAAAGCATTTGTAAATTGGTGATGATTAATGTAATAGCACATATTCAAGCTCCTCAAAGAATAACTGGAGAAAATGTAGTGAAAATAGATAGCTTACTGCATGAATTTCCTTATTTCCAAACTGCCCAGCTTTTACTTTCCAAAGGATTATTAAATATGGACAGTATTCGCTACAATAGGCAATTAAAAAAAGCGGCTATATATTCTTTGGATAGAAAGCAGCTTTTCAAACTTATTACACAAAATAAAGTTAAATCTCAGGCAATCTCGGCTGATAGTAGCTATAAACAAAGCACTGAACAGGCTTTAGAAATTGGCCAACCTTTATCATTCGAAAAAGAGGAAGAATACTCTTTTTTAGAATGGTTAGCACTTTCAAAAGTAAAGAAAATTGACCGCACACCTAAACCAAGAACAAAACAACTAATTGATAATTTTATTGACAAAAAAGTAAGTGTTAGCAAACCTAAAAAGACTACTTTCTTTAAACCTATTGATGTAGCAAAGGAAAGTTTGATTGAAAATAATGACTTAGTCACTCCTACTTTAGCAAAGGTTTACTTGGAGCAAGGGCATTATGACAAGGCTATTTCGGCTTATGAAAAATTATGTTTGAAATATCCAGAAAAAAATAGTTTATTTGCAAACCAAATTAAATTGATCAATAAATTAAAAGAAAAATAAAATGTACACGATTTTTGCAATCCTTATCATCATAACATCTATCCTATTAGTATTAGTTGTATTAGTTCAAAATCCTAAAGGTGGTGGTTTATCATCTTCATTTGGTGGCGGAGGTGGAAACCAAATTATGGGCGCTAAAAAAACAACTGACTTTCTAGAAAAAGCAACTTGGACTTTAGCAATCGCATTAATATCTTTAAGCTTATTATCAAACTTTGCTATCCCAAGAAATAATACTGAAGATACTGTTGAAATAAAAGCACAGGAACAAATTGACAATGCAGTAATTCCTAACTTACCAGCCAACCCAACTCAGGGAGAGTAATTATTTAAGCTGTGTTATTCAGCTAAAATTTCCTACTATTTTCAAGAAACATAAACGCTTTGCGTTAAATCTGCCATAATTTCATTTATTTTGGACAGCTTTTGCTATGGCACACTTTGTGCATTAGTATAGCATTATAAAACAACTAATAAAACTTTAAATATGTCAAAGATAAACATCATCCCACTTGCTGATAGAGTAATCATTAAGCAAGCAGCAGCCGAAACCACTACTGCATCAGGAATTATAATACCAGACACTGCACAAGAAAAACCACAAAAAGGTAGCGTAATTGCTTGCGGAAAAGGAACAAAGGATAACCCTATAACTGTAAAAGTTGGGGACAATATCCTTTACGGAAAATATGCAGGAACTGA
>JABJNS010000139.1 GCA_018664745.1 Flavobacteriales bacterium
GATGGAGAAAAAGATGGTGTTCCAGTTGAGGTAGCTATGGTTTACAATACCTCATATACTGAAAATGTGCATTCTTATGTAAATAATATTAATACTCATGAAGGAGGTACTCATCTTTCAGGGTTTAGAAGAGGATTAACAAGAACACTTAAAAAATATGCTGATGAGTCAGGGTTATTGAAAAAAGTGAAGTTTGAAATTTCTGGTGATGACTTTAGAGAAGGATTGACTGCTGTAATTTCTGTAAAAGTAATGGAGCCTCAGTTTGAAGGACAAACAAAAACTAAATTAGGAAATAAGGAAGTTACTTCAGCTGTTTCTAAATCAGTAAGTGATATGCTTACTTTTTACTTAGAAGAAAATCCTGAACAAGCAAAAAGGATTGTACAGAAAGTAATCTTAGCTGCAACTGCTCGTAATGCTGCAACTAAAGCAAGAGAAATGGTGCAAAGAAAATCAGTGCTTACTGGTTCTGGTCTGCCAGGAAAATTATCTGATTGTTCGGAAAAAGACCCTTCAAAATGTGAAATATTCTTAGTTGAGGGAGATTCTGCAGGAGGTACTGCAAAGCAAGGTAGAGATAGGCATTTTCAAGCAATTTTACCTTTGAGAGGAAAAATCTTAAATGTAGAAAAAGCTATGCAACATAAGGTTTTTGAAAATGAAGAAATCAAGAATATGTTTAAGGCACTTGGAGTTTCTATCGGTACTGCTGATGATGAGAGAGAGTTGAACTTAGAAAAATTGAGATATCATAAAGTAGTAGTCATGACGGATGCGGATATTGATGGGTCGCATATTGCAACTTTATTATTAACTTTCTTCTTCCGTTTTTTAAAGCCACTAATTGAACAGGGGTATGTTTATATTGCTACTCCCCCATTATATTTATTAAAAAGAGGAAAAGACCAAAGATATTGTTGGGATGAGGATCAAAGAGATTTGATGATTCAAGAGATGAAAGGAGGTAAGGATGTGAATGTAATTATCCAAAGATATAAAGGTTTAGGGGAGATGAATGCTTCACAGCTCTGGGATACAACTTTGAATCCAGAATACAGAACGCTTAAGCAAGTTACAATTGATAATGCAGCTGAGGCTGACAGAGTGTTCTCAATGTTAATGGGGGATGAAGTTCCGCCAAGGAGAGCCTTTATTGAGGCGAACGCTAAGTACGCTAATATTGACGCATAACAAATTAAGAGCCAGTTTTTACTGGCTTTTTTTGTGGTAAAATTTTGTGTTCAGAATTTTTGGAATACTTACTTTTGCCGGCAAATTGATTTTATAAAATAATTTAAATAATAAATAATGAAAGTAACAGTAGTAGGAGCAGGAGCAGTAGGAGCAAGTTGTGCGGAATATATCGCAATAAAAAACTTTGCTTCAGAAGTAGTGTTAGTTGATATTAAAGAAAATTTTGCTGAAGGAAAGGCAATGGATTTAATGCAAACAGCATCTTTAAATGGTTTTGATACTAAAATTACAGGTTCAACTAATGATTACTCAAAAACTGCAGGAAGTAATATTGCGGTAATTACTTCAGGAATTCCTAGAAAGCCAGGAATGACAAGGGAAGAGTTGATTGGAATTAATGCAGGAATTGTAAAGTCTGTTTCTGAGCAATTGATTAAATATTCTCCGGATGTAATTTTAATCATTGTAAGTAATCCTATGGATACTATGACTTACTTAACTCATAAAGTAACTGGTTTGCCAAAAAACAGAATTATTGGTATGGGTGGTGCTTTAGATTCTGCAAGATTTAAGTACAGATTAGCAGAAGCAATGGAATGTCCAACTTCTGATATTGATGGAATGGTAATTGGAGGTCATTCTGACAAAGGAATGGTGCCTTTAACAAGATTAGCAACAAGAAACTCAGTAAGAGTTTCAGAGTTTTTACCTGCTGAAAGATTACAAAAAGTATTGGAAGAGACTAAGGTTGGTGGAGCTACATTAACAGGAATGTTAGGTACTTCAGCTTGGTACGCTCCAGGAGCTGCAGTAAGTGGTTTAGTACAAGCAATTGCTTGTGATCAACAAAAAATGTTCCCTTGTTCAGTGTTGTTAGAAGGTGAATTTGGTTTAAATGATTTATGTATTGGAGTTCCTGTTATTTTAGGTAAAAACGGAATAGAAAAGGTAGTTGAAATCAACTTAGATGAGGCAGAATTAAATCAGTTACAAGCCTCAGCTGTAGGAGTAAAAGCAACTAATACCTTGCTAAACGATTTAAATTTATAATATTTGTTAATTAGTGTTGCTGATTTAATAAAACTTTCTATTTTTGCAGCCCTAATTTAAGAAGATACAATTATGAGAAAAGATATACACCCAGATAATTACAGATTTTGCATATTTAAAGATATGTCAACAGAGTTTGCAATTTTAACTAAGTCTTGTATTGAAACTAACGATACGATTAAGTGGGAAGACGGTAATGAATACCCATTAGTGAAAATGGAGATTTCTTCTGATTCTCATCCTTTTTATACTGGTAAAGCAAAACTTACTGATACTGCTGGTAGAATTGATAAATTCAAAAACAAATACAAGAAATTCGCTAAATAATCGAATTTTAAGCTATAGTAAAAGCCCGCACATTTGTGTGGGCTTTTTTTATAACTTTGCTTTTATGAATGTAATCTTTTTTTGATAACAATATGTTAAATACTGATAAGTTAGATGCGGTAGTGAATGATAACTTTAAGAAAGTAAAGTTAGGTTTATTATTTTCTCCTTTTTGCCTATTATGTTTAGTTACTTTTTATGTTATTTTTTTTAATACTGGAGAGGGATATGTTGATGGGTATGTAAATATTCAGAAAGATTTATTTTTCTATCTCAATGGAAAATTATCTGAATTTCCAAACTTACAGTTTAACTTAACTCAATTGGGTGATGTGTTAATATTTTTTCCATTTCTAACTGTTTTCATTGTTTATGCTCCTAAAATTTGGGAAGCTTTATTGTCATCTGCTATACTCTCATTATTAGTTTCAGCTATATTGAAAAAAATATTTGCAATGCCAAGGCCAGCAGCAATATTTGAGAATGAAAGTTTTGTAATTATTGGGAAAATCCTTTCAGGAAATACCTCTTTACCTTCAGGACATTCTATAGCTACTTTTGTTGTTATAACGATACTCTTATTTGCTTTTATGCCTAAGAGAAATAAGTATAAAGTAATCTGGTCTTCATTTATTTTGATGCTTGGTTTTATTATTGCATTTTCAAGAGTGGGAGTAGGGGCTCATTATCCTATTGATGTAATAGTTGGTAGTATTATTGGTTATATAGTAACCGTTATTGGGATTCAAATAAGTAATAAAGTAGATTGGTTTGCTTGGATTTCAAATAAAAGGTATTACCCTGTTTTTATACTATCTTTAATAATATGGGGAGGTGTTATTGTTGCAAAAATACTAGGTGATAATTTACCAGTATTTTATTTTTCATTATTTTCTTTAATTATTTCATTGTGTTTAATAACAAGTACTTATGTTCAAAAAAGATATTAAATTAAGTTATTTCGTTTTAATAATTAGTTTTATTAATCTAGCTTTATATCATCTTTCTTTTTATGAATTTGTTTGCAATAATATAGATGCTAAAAGTTTAAGTGGAATTCTACTTTTTGTAAGCTTAAATATTCTGCTTTTTATTCTAAATGCTTTTGTTTTTTATATAGGATTATTTTTACTCCGTTTTATTGGTAAATGGATATTGGTGGCTTTTCTCAATCTTAATGCTATTGCTGTGTATTTTATAAATACATATGGGGTTATGATAGATAAAACAATGATTGGAAATATCCTTAACACTAACTTTGAGGAGTCAAGTAGTTTTTTCTCTTTTACTTTAATTGTCTATATTGTTTTTTTAGGAATTATTCCTAGCGTTTTAATTAGTAAGTTGAATATAATCCCTTCAAAGATTAAAAACTTTTTTATTCATATTTCTTTAACATTAGTTTTTATATTATCACTTGCTTTTGCTAATTCTTCTAATTGGTTATGGATTGATAAACATTCAAAAACTTTAGGGGCTTTAGTTATGCCTTGGTCGTATGTTGTTAATACTAGCCGATTTTTCATTCATAAAAATCAGGAAAATAAGCAGCAAATTTTACTGCCAAATGCAATTGTAAAAGATGAAGAAAAA
>JABJNS010000140.1 GCA_018664745.1 Flavobacteriales bacterium
AAAGGTTGCCCATGGAAATTACCTCCAGAAATTACTTTATCATCATTAATGAAAATTGTAGGATTATCCGTAACTGAATTTATCTCAGTTGTAAATACATCCTTAACATGAGAAACAACTCCCTTACTTGCTCCATGCACTTGTGGCATACACCTAAAAGAATAAGGGTCTTGCACATGTTCTTTTTCTTGCTTTTGAATTTCAGATCCATCCAAGAAATCACGGATATTTTCAGCTGTTTTTATTTGTCCTTTATGTGGACGCACCAAATGAATCAATTCATCAAAACATTCGTTTCTTCCATCAAATGCTTCTAATGAAATAGCTCCAATCATATCTGCCATATAGGATAATTTCTGTGCTTTTAGCAAACTCCAAACTCCGTAAGCACCCATGAATTGTGTTCCGTTAAGCAAGGCCAAACCTTCTTTGGATTGCAAGTCAATTGCTTCCCAATCATTAGCCTTCATTATAGTTTTTGCTTCCACTTCTTTTCCATCTACTACAACTTTCCCTTCTCCTAAAAGAGGTAAAGAAAGATGAGCCAAAGGTGCTAAATCACCACTTGCACCTAAACTTCCTTGCTGAAACACTACTGGAAGAATATTTTTATTGAACATTTCAATTAAGCGTTCCACTGTTTTTAATTGCACTCCTGAATGTCCGTAAGACAAGGATTGCACCTTCAACAACAACATAATTTTTACTACTTCAGCAGGAACTTTATTTCCCGTACCACAAGCATGAGAAAGCACTAAATTAGTTTGTAATTGTCCTAAATCAGTATTAGAAATTTTATGATTACAAAGTGATCCAAAACCTGTATTTATCCCATAAATTGGTGCATCTGACTGCTCCATTTTATTATTTAAATAATCACGACAATCTTGTATTTTTTGTTTTGCCTTTTCGCCTAATGCTAATTGTTTTCCTTCTGCAATAATTTCAGCAATAACTGAAAGACTTAGCATTTGTTCTCCTACTTTATAAGCACTCATTTATGATAATTCTTTTATTAAATCAGTAATGTTCAAATTGCTTTGCTCACCACTTTCCATGTTTTTAACTGACAATATTCCTGATTCCATTTCATCCTCACCTACCATAATAACAAATTGAACACCTTTATTATTGGCATAGGTCATTTGCTTTTTCATCTTGGCTTTTTTAGGATATAGTTCTGAACTTATCCCTGCAGTACGCAATTGCTTTAACAATGGCATACAAAAAGCGGCTTCTTGCTCACCAAAATTAGCAAACATCACTTTAGTACTTACATCAATATTAGCAGGAAACAATCCAAGTTCTTCCAAGACAATATACATCCTATCAATTCCAAAAGAGATACCAACCCCTGAAATATCTTTAAGTCCAAAAATAGAAGTCAAATCATCATATCTTCCACCACCACCAATTGAGCCAATAGCAACATCATTTGCTTTTACTTCTAAGATGCAACCTGTGTAGTAATTCAGTCCTCTAGCTAGGGTAATATCAAAAATTAAATTAGCAGATTGCAAACCAAGTTCTGAAATATTATTCATCACAAATTGCAATTCTTCTAAGCCTTTAGCTCCTACTTCCGATTGCACTAAAAGTGCAGCTAAATCATTAATATTTGTCGTATTCAAAAAAGTATCTAAAATAGAAAGGGCTTCTTTTTTCACCCCTTTACTTTCCATTTCTTCTTTTACTTTTTCAATGCCAATTTTATCCAATTTATCTAAAGCAATAACTATAGCATCAAATAAATCAGCTGCACCCATCAACTCCACCATTCCAAATAATACCTTTCGGTTATTGATGCAAATATCAACATTTGGGATATTTAGCTTAGTAAAAACATCATCATACAATTGCACTAATTCCACTTCACAAAGCAAGGAATCTGTTCCAATTACATCAGCATCACATTGGTAAAATTCACGGTATCTTCCTTTTTGAGGTCTATCAGCACGCCAAACATTTTGCATTTGATAACGCTTAAAAGGAAAAGTAATATCATTTCTATTCTGCACCACAAAACGAGCAAAAGGAACGGTTAAATCATAACGCAAAGCCTTTTCAACTATCTGTTTTGTTAAGGATTTTGAAGTAGTATCCTCATCAATCTTTGCTTTAGAAAGATAATCTCCTGAATTTAACACCTTAAAAATCAAACGATCACCTTCATCACCATACTTTCCTGTTAAGGTTTGAATATTTTCCATTGCTGGCGTTTCAATTGGTGCATAGCCATAGCACTCGAAAGCCGTTTTAACAGTTTCAAAAATGTAATTTCTTCTGAACATTACTTCAGCAGTAAAATCACGCGTTCCTTTAGGTAGTGTTGGTTTTGTAGTACTCATAATTGTTTGCAAATATCGTAAATTATTATTGATAAATTTCATTAGTTTTGAATCGAAAAATTTTAAGCAAATAATAATGAAATACTTCCTTATACTAACCTTATTTATCATGAATTCTTGTGGAGAAAAAAAACAACAAAAAGAAAATGTATCACAGAATCCTACTGAAATTATAGCGATTAAAAAAGTACTCGAAACACAGCAGGAATGTTGGAATAATGGTGATATTAATGGCTTTATGCAAGGTTATTGGAATTCACCAAAATTACAATTCAGATCTAACAAAAATGAACTAACATCTGGTTGGAAAGCAACTCTTGAACGCTACAAAAAAAACTACCCAACAAAAGAAAGTATGGGTGAGTTAAAATTTGAAACCTTAAATATTGAATCATTTGCAAATAATACACTTTCTAAAATAGAAGGCAAGTGGGAACTTATAAGAAAAACAGATAATCCAAAAGGAAAATTTTGGTTAGAGCTTCATAGGTTTAATGAAAATAAATGGGTTATTGTAAAAGATTCAACAATATCATTTTAGCATGAAAAACTACTTCTCTCTAATAAAATTTAGTCATACCATATTTGCAATGCCTTTTGCATTTATTGGTTTTTTCTTAGCTACAAAATCTTACGAATTTGAATGGATTACTCTTGTCTATGTAATATTTTGCATGATTTTTGCACGCTCGGCAGCTATGGCCTTCAACCGTTATATTGACAGAGATATTGACAAAGCAAATGAGAGAACTGCAAAAGTGAGAGAAATTCCAAATGGGAGTATAAAAGCAAACTCAGCTTTAATTTTTGTTATCATTAATTCCATATTATTTATTGGAACAACATATTTTATTAATCCGCTTTGCTTAGCTCTTTCTCCAGTTGCTTTATTGGTAATTTTAGGATATAGCTATACCAAACGATTTACTGCTCTTTGTCATTTAGTATTGGGCTTAGGACTAGCTTTAGCTCCTATTGGAGCATACTTAGCAGTAAGTGGTGAATTTGATATTATTCCACTTTTATTTTCAGCAGCTGTACTTTTTTGGGTTAGTGGTTTTGATATTATGTATGCTTTACAAGATGAGGAATTTGATAAAGAACAAAACTTACATTCTATTCCTGTGTTATTAGGAAAAAAGAATGCACTTAACCTCTCTAATTTTTTACACTTTTTTAGCTTTATAGCCCTCACCATTGCTGGTACCATGGGGAATTTTGACAAATGGTATTGGATTGGATTCTCTATCTTTTCTGCCCTACTTGTTTACCAACACACTTTGGTAAAGTATAATGATTTAAGCAAAATCAACCTTGCATTTTTTACCACAAACGGCATTGCATCCGTCATTTTTGGTGCATTTGTTATTGCCGATTTATTGGTAAAATAATCTATTTTTTAAAAATAATTAATCAAATTTAATCTAGTAAATTAATTTTTTAGTACTTTGCTTTGCATAGTACTATATTTTTTATTTATGTTTGCATCATCAAAATTTATCTAAAATGAAAATTGAGAACACACAATCGCAAATGCGAAAAGGGATTTTGGAATACTGCATCCTTTCCATATTAAAAAATGGAGAGGCCTACCCTTCTGACATTATCCAAAAGCTAAAAAAAGCTAAAATGATAGTAGTAGAAGGAACGCTTTACCCCCTACTTACTCGCTTAAAAAATGCTGAATTA
>JABJNS010000141.1 GCA_018664745.1 Flavobacteriales bacterium
CTTTAATAGAGGTACAATTTATGATCAAGAAGGGGATATTGCTAATGCTGAAAAAGATTATTTAAAAGCTTTGGATTTGAATCCTACAGCATTTGGAGCAAACTATAACTTAGGTGCGCTTTATTTTAATAGTGGAGTAGAAACTAATAATAAAGCAAACGGAACATCTAACAATACTGTTTATGCTAAACTAAAAAAACAAGCTGATGCAGCTTTTGCTAAAGCATTGCCATATTTGGAAACTGCTCATGAGTTAGATACTGAGGATAAGAATACTTTACTTTCATTAAAGCAATTGTATTACTTGAACAATGATTATGCAAAGTCAGAGGAAATGAAGAAGTTGATTGCAGAATTAAAGAAATAAGTTAAAAGGTAAGTGGGAGGTAATACTCCCATTTATTTAAATAGTACAATTTAACATAATATTAATTATAGGACAAAAGTGGTTTTCTGTTTATATCTAGTAAGTAGCTGATATTACAAGTTATCTATAACTGTATATTCAACTCCTCCATAATTAAACTGAGCTGAGATTACTGTATTTACTAAGGGCTTAGCAATTGGAGCAGAATTTGAGATGCAGAATACTGCTGTATCGTTTAGCATTAGTTTTCCAAAAGGAATTCCAATTAGAAAAGAACCTTTATCAGTAATTATAAATTGTGAGGCTTTGGAAAGTAAATCATTAATAAACTGCTGAGTTTTTAAAATCTCAGTTTCTAGTTTATGAATTTCAATCTGAGCCATTTCTCGGCTCGTTTCAAATTTATCTCCAGCACTACTTTTGGTGTCCGAGTTTCTGGAATCAATGGCTTGTTGTAAAGTAGTGTTTAAATAGGTTAGTTTAGTTTGTAGTTGCTTATTTAATTCGGCAATTACTACTGACTTATTTAACATAATTATTTTTTCCTAAGGTTTACTCCTTTATCACCTCTTGATATAGCTCTTTTGTATTTTCTGGCTCTTTCTTTACGCCAAACATCTCTATCATTTACTTGTTGATTTTTCTCACTCTTTTCATGGAATCCAGAATTTTCTCTTTCTTCTTTTTTAACATTTCTGAACACATTTTTTCCGTTTGCTCTGTGTTCTTCAGTCGTTAATTGTTGAGTGATTTCTACTTCTTCAGGAATCTCTAATTCAGGAATTTGCATTCCCATTAGTTCCTCAATTTTATCAGCATAGTATTCTTCTCTTTCTGTATGAAATAAGATAGATTTCCCTAGTTCCTCTGCCCTTCCTGTACGCCCAATTCTGTGCATATAGTTTTCAGGAAAAATTGGTGTGTCAAAATTAATTACATGGGATATTTTATCTAAATCCAATCCTCTGGCCATAATGTCGGTAGCAATTAAAATTCTTACTTTTCCTTCATCATATTGGTTAATGGATCTAAACCTATAGTTCTGTGATTTATTAGAGTGAATTACAGCTAATTCCGAGAGGTAAAATTCTGACATTGACTCGTATAATCTGTCAGCAATTTTCTTGCTTGATACAAATACCAATACTTTTTTCATTTCATCCTTATCTCTAAGGATATTGGTTAATAAATTCTCTTTTGTATAATAATTGGGTACTGCATATTTCGTTTGAGCAATATTATCAAGTGGCGTTCCACTTAAAGCAATCTGTACTTTTTCTGGTTTACTAAAAAAGCTATCAATCATATCTGAAACATCTTCAGTCATGGTTGCTGAAAACATGATATTTTGTTTTTTATTAGGTAATAGTTCAAAGATATTAGTCAGCTGAAAACGGAACCCTAAATCCAGCATTACATCTACCTCATCAATCACTACCTTCTTCACTCCTTTTAATTGTAAAGCACGGCAAAGTGCTAGGTCATACAATCTTCCAGGGGTAGCAACAACAATGTCAGCACCTTCTTGTAGCCATATTTTTTGCGTATTCATGTTTGTTCCTCCATAAACACCAACAATACGACAAGTAATGTATTCTGTTAGTTGATTTAATGTTTCTACTACTTGTGCTACTAATTCCCTAGTAGGTACAAGTATCAGTATTCTTGGATTCTTTTGCTTTGAATAACTTAGCTCTTGCAACAATGGTAAACAGTAGGCAATAGTTTTTCCTGTTCCTGTCTGAGCAATACCAACAAGATCCTTTCCTCCTAGTATTTTGGAATAAGTTTCCTTTTGAATAGGGGTTTGTTGTTCAAACCCTAAATCAGCAATTGCATTTCGTAATTGCTTATTTAGGTTGATTTCGTTAAAATTACTCATAATTATTGTTGTTTTTCATCAAGCTCTAACCACCTCATTTCTTTCTTATCTATAATGTTTATAACCTCTCCTAATCTTTCACTTTGATTCATCATCTCTTCCATTGCAATATTAGGGTTTTGTATTGTTTCTTCAAGCTTCTTTTTTTCTTTTTCCAATTCAGCCAATTCTTTCTCTAAATTATCATATTCAAATTTATCATTAAATGATAATTTATTTTTTGGAGCTTTAACTTTGGAGTTCTCCTTTTCTAGATGTTGAATTTTCTTAAATTCTTTTTCTTCCTGAATTTGTTTTGCCCTGTATTCTGAATATGTACAGTAATGATCCTCAATTTCCCCTTCTCCTTTAAATACAAAAAGATGTTCGGTTAACTTGTCCATAAAGAACCTGTCATGCGATACTAGGATTAAACAGCCTTTATATTGTAGTAAGAATTCTTCTAGTTTTGTTAGCGTAAGTAAGTCCAAATCATTGGTTGGCTCATCTAATATTAGGAAGTTTGGGTTTTTCATGAGTACGGTAAGTAAGTGTAATCTTCTTCTTTCCCCACCGCTTAATCGTTTTACCTCAGTAAACTGCATTTCTGGAGTGAACATAAAGTGTTCCAATAGCTGTGAAGCACTTACCTTTCTTTTATCGGACATAACAATAAATTCGGCTATGTCTTTTAGTACTTGTATAACCCTCCTACTTTCATCTACTGCTAAACCTCCTTGAGTAAAGTAACCATAGTTGATAGTTTCTCCAATATTGATTTTTCCACTATCAGGTTTTTCTTTTCCTGTTATGATGTTTAGGAATGTACTTTTTCCTACCCCATTCTTACCAAGTATTCCAATTCGTTCTCCCTTTTTGAAAGTATAATCAAACCCTTCTAAAATTACTAAATCATCATATGATTTTTTGATGTTTTTTAACTCTAGGATTTTACCTCCCATCCTATCCATTTTTACATCAATATTTAGTTCTTGGGTAATTCTTTTTGAGGTAGCTTTTTTCTTTATTTTATTAAAATTATCTATCCTAGCTTTGGATTTTGTGGTACGAGCTTTTGGTGAACGCCTCATCCATTCTAACTCCTTTTTCATGAGTTTTTGAGCCTTACTAATTTCTACATCAAAATTACTTTCCCTTTCTGCTCTTTTTTCTAAAAAATAAGCATAATTCCCTTTATGATGATAAAGATTTCCTCCTTCTAATTCAATAATATGATTGCATACTCGCTCCAAGAAATACCTATCATGCGTAACCATTAAAACAGTAATATTTTGTTGTTGTAAGTATTTTTCCAACCATTCAATCATTGATATATCTAAGTGATTGGTTGGTTCATCTAAAAGTAAAATATCAGCATTTTCTAAAAGTAAGAGTGCTAATGATAATCTCTTTTTTTGTCCTCCAGATAATTTACCTACTTTTTGTTGTAGATTATTAATGTTGAATTTTGAAAGGATTTGTTCACTTTTCCTCTGATAGTCCCAAGCATTTTCTCTCTCCATTTTTGCAGTGAGTTCTTCCACTAATTTCTCAGTTTGTGGGTTTCCTACTTTACTATGGTTATCAACTGCTTTTTCATACTCTTTTACAAGCACACTAATCTTATTGTGCGCACTGTTTATTAATTCATTAATAGTTAAGCTATCATCAAAAATAGCATCTTGTGATAGGTAAGAAACTCTGCACTCATTTCTGAAAATTACTTCTCCTTCATCTGCAGCATCTTGCCCAGCTAGTATTTTTAACATGGAGGATTTACCTGTACCATTATTGGCAATTAATGCTACTTTATCTCCTTTGGATAGACCAAAACTCAGTCCTTCAAAAAGGACTCTCTCCCCAAAATTCTTTCCTAAATTTTCAACTGCTAACAAATTCATAATGTACTATTTTTTCCGGCCAAGTAACCAGTTGTCCAAGCGGCTTGAAAGTTAAACCCTCCTGTTACGCCATCAATGTTTAATAATTCTCCTGCAAAGTAAATTCCTTTATGGCGTTTACTTTCCATTGTTTGCATATTTATCTCTGATAAATCTATCCCGCCACAACTTACAAACTCTTCTTTAAATGTAGTTTTCCCCCTCACCTCAAACTCATCATTTATAAGCATGTTTATCAGACGGTTTTTACTTTTTTTAGCCAATTCATTCCAAATTTGACTTTCAGAAACTTCTAACTTTTTCAACATAAAATGCCATAAGCGTTTTGGAATTTCTAAGGGGTTATGCTTATACATTCCTTTTCTACTTGAAGTTAAGTTTGTGAATTGAGTTCTAAGTTCCTCTTCATTAATTCCTAACCAATTTATTTGCACGCTAAAGTTATAATTTAGCTTTGCTAAATCCTGTGCATCCCATGAAGATAGCTTTAGTATTGCCGGGCCACTCATCCCCCAATGGGTAATTAAAAGCGGTCCGTTTTGCTTTAATTTACTCCCCTTTATACTTGTGATAACATTAGGTACGCTTAGCCCCATAAGCTCAGTTATTGGGTTTTTAGGCATATTAAAAGTAAACAATGAAGGTACAGGTTTTACTATTTTGTAACCAAGAGCTGTAAGCCATTCTAATCCACTTTCTTTTGGGCTTCCACCACTAGCAATAATTACTTTATCAAACAAAAGGTTTTCTCCATTAATAGATAAATTTATTTTGTTTTCAGTAGGGTTAATTGCACTTACTTTACTTTTAAAAGAAACACGAATATTTAGGTTTTCAGCTGTATTTAATAAAAGATCAACAATAGTTTGTGAGCTATTTGTTTTAGGAAACATTCTATTATCTGCTTCAGTCTTTAAGGGTACTCCCCTATTTTCAAACCAATTAACTGTATCAGTTGTAAAAAAGTGATTGAATGGTTTTTTGAGTTGTTTTCCTCCTCTTGGATAATTTTTTATAAGCTGAGCAATACTAAAAGTAGCATTGGTAACATTACATCTCCCTCCTCCTGAAACTTTTACTTTAGCAAGTACTTTATCTGTTTTTTCAAAAATAGTAACTGAAGCTTCAGGTTTTGATTCTTTAGCAGTAATAGCAGCCATGAAACCGGCAGCTCCTCCTCCTATTACGGCTATGTTCATTTAATTTTTCTTTACTTGCTCAATAAGTGCAACCAGTAATACCAATTGTAATAATATCTGAACAACAAAGTATTTGCTTGGCAAATGGATAAGTTCATTGCACACAAAGATTAAATACAGATTGATAAAACCTACTAAATTTAAAGATGCAATTATAAAATATAGATTCTTCCCAATAGTACCTTTAAGTGCATAGGCGAATAAACCTAGTAATATATAAGCACTTCCTAAAAACTGCTGAACAATACTTACTGCTTTAGATGGCTCTCCTACCATTGTAAATACTGATGATTCTTCTGGAAATAAAAGTAATAAAAACCCTACGCCTAAAAATAGATAAGCATGTAGTTTAAGCATAACATTGGCAAAAGATATTCGTGTTGCGTTTTTATTCATAATATAAATTAAGATATCAAAGGTAATAAAAATGGAGGGTTATAGCCCTCCATTTTTTATTCAAAATATTTTTAGCTATTTATCTGTAAGAGATTTTACGCATTCTTAAAGATTCTGGAGTAATTTCTAAATACTCATCAGCCTGAATGTATTCCATGCTTTCCTCTAATGAAAAATCAATTTTTGGTGCAATTACAATAGCAGCATCTGATCCAGATTTACGCATATTTGTTAATTGTTTCCCTTTAATAACATTAATATCTAAATCATTATCCCTGCTATTTTCACCAATTACTTGTCCTTTGTAGATGTCAGCTCCAGGAGAGACAAAAAATCTTCCTCTATCCTGTAATTTACCAATTGAAAAGGCAGTTGAAGTTCCTGCTTCCATTGAGATTAAAGAACCTTTCATTCTTTCAGTAATCTCTCCTTTAAATGGTCCGTATTCTCTAAATCTGTGTGTCATAATTGCATTACCAGCAGTTGCAGTAAGAATGTTATTTCTCAATCCAATTAAACCTCTTGAAGGAATGTCAAACTCTAAATGTTGTAAATCACCCTTTGGCTCCATTACTAACATATCTCCTTTTCTTTGAGTAACTAATTCAATTGCTTTACCTGAAAAGTCTGCAGGAACATCAATTACTAATGTTTCCATTGGCTCGCATTTTTTTCCATCAATCTCTTTGTAGATTACTTGTGGTTTACCAACTTGTAATTCAAAACCTTCTCTTCTCATTGTTTCAATCAATACTGATAAATGAAGAATACCTCTACCAAATACATTGAATTTATCTTCAGAAGTTCCATCTTCAATTCTTAAAGCTAAATTCTTCTCAAGCTCTTTGTATAATCTATCTCTTAAATGACGAGAAGTACAGTACTTTCCTTCTTTACCAAAGAAAGGTGAGTTGTTAATAGTAAATAACATGCTCATTGTAGGTTCGTCAATAGCAATTCTTGGTAATTCTTCAGGGTTTTCAAAATCAGCTAAAGTGTCCCCAATTTCAAAATCTTCTATTCCTACAATAGAACAAATATC
>JABJNS010000015.1 GCA_018664745.1 Flavobacteriales bacterium
ACTTTATTAACTTATGGGATTGTACCTTGGCATATTCAAACTATTTACAACCGATTAGTTATAGCATTTAAAGAAAGGGATATTGATTATATTTTGAAAAATTCTGCTGATTTAGGGCATTATGTTTCAGATGCTCATGTACCACTACATACTACAGTAAATTATAACGGACAACTTACTAATCAGAAAGGAATTCATGCTTTTTGGGAAAGTAGGTTGCCTGAGTTATTTGCTGACAATTATGACTATTTAGTAGGTACTGCAGAATATCAATACTCAGCACTAGATGTTGCTTGGGAGGCTATTGAAAGTAGTTTTAACGCTTTAGATACTGTACTTTTATTTGACAAGGAGCTATCCCAAGAATTTGAGAAAGATAAACAGTATTCCTATGAAAAAAGAGGAAGCAAAACAATTAAAGTAAAATCAGCTGATTTCTCAGCAGCTTATCATCTTAAATTAGATGGTATGGTGGAAAGAAAATTAAGACTTTCTATTGCTACAATTGGTGATTTATGGTATTCCGCTTGGGTAGATGCAGGACAACCTGTTTTAGAAGGTATGCAAGAAAGTTTAAATCCTTTTGTTGAAGATATTAATATTGACTACAAAATAACTCCTAATGATGCTAGAGGTCATCAACATTAATTAGAAGTAAGAAACTAATGCTATATTAAATCTTATCCCAGTTGATATTTCTTTTCTTTTTTTAGTTATCCCATCAAGAGGATCATCTGCCATATCTTGTCTTGTTATCCAATCATATTGTACGCTTGGTTCAAGAGCAATTAAAAATCCTGTAAACCAGTTGTGAGAAATGAAATCAGATAGGTACATACTAAAACCAAGTTTAGCTGTTGCTTTTGTTGCTAAATATGAATATTTTTCTTCACCTGACAATACTACTGAAAAAGTATCTGAACTAGCTTCAAAAACATAAGTATCTGTTGAAGTACCTGTTCCAAATTTATAAGCCCCTTCTAAAAATAAAGCACCAATCTCATAAGGTTGTCCGCCTATTTCAAACATATACCATCTAACAAAAGGACCAATAGTTAATTCTGATGATTTATTCTGCATATAAGTATTCATCATAAATGAAGTATCCTCACTATTATAACTATTTGAGGTAATATCAAAATCACCACCTAATGCCAACATGTCAATAGGAAACCAGCCATAACGCATATCAAAACGGATCCTACTATTTGTTTTTGAATGTTTAGGTTGTTTTTTAACAAAAGGAGTATTGTTCCAATACTCAATACCATTTGCATCTGCAGTATTTCCATCTAAAGTTACATCTTTTAAGGATTCATTATTTATATAAAATGAACCACCAAAAAATTTTCTGTTTTTGTAAATATGCTGTGCAGATAGTGAGTTAACAAATAATATTGTGCATAGGAGTAATAATTTCTTCATGAGGTAAAGGTATAAAAAAACCCTGAGTTATCTCAGGGTTTAATTTTAATGTCTTTTTAAGTAACTTTAAAACAGATAACCTACTGACAGCACAATTGCTTTGTTTTTAAGTGAATACTCAGGAGCAGGATCTGCTGTAGGAAACTCCTCATAAGATTGAGTAGCTGTAGCTACTTCCATAAATCCAGTATATACTCTTGTATCAACAAAAAATTGTTCAGTTAAAAAGTAAGATACTCCTAAGTTTAAACCAACATCTAAAGATTCAGCTTTTAGTATACCTCCAGTTAAGCCATGTGTTGCAATTGTTGCAGTTTTAGGATCTTGTGTGTAGGAATACTCATCACCAATTAAGAAAGAAACTGAAGGGCCGAAATTAAGCGCTAGCTTATCACTTGCTTTATAACTAACAGTTGGATTTAATTCAACATAAGAAAGAACGACTTTATTAGTTGTTGCGTAAATATCTCTCTGATTTACAGGATAGTCATCTGTAAAACTATAGTTAAATGAAGCTCCTTTTTGAGAATATAATACTTCAGGATTTATAAACCATTTGTCAGATAATGCAATGTGTACACAAACTCCTGCAGCAATTCCTATTTGTGCAGAATTGTCAGTTGGCTTAATACCTTCAACAGGATTAATATTTAGGTTTGCATAATTTACACCTAATTTTAGTCCAAATTTAGTAGGAATTAAACTTTGTGCTGTACTTGCAATTGTGCAAAATGTAAGGGCTAGAATTAAAGTCGTTTTTTTCATTGTAGTTTATTAAGAATTTAACATTACCGGCATTACCAACATTAGTGTATTTTCACCTTCTTCCATTCCATCTAAAGGCAATATTATACCAGCTCTATTTGGCGCACTCATTTCTATTGAAATTTGCTCAGCACCTATATTATTTAGCATATCAATTACAAATTTAGAATTAAAACCAATTTCCATATCTTCTCCTTCATATTGGCAAGACAATCTTTCTTCAGCCTTGTTTGCAAAATCTAAATCTTCTGAAGTAATTTGCAATTCACTTCCAGCTACTTTAAAACGAATTTGATGAGTTGTTTTGTTTGCATAAATTGAAACTCTTTTGATTGAACTTAAAAGGGTAGCAGTAGCTATTGTTAGTTTGTTTGGATTTTCCTTAGGAATTACAGCTTCATAATTAGGATATTTACCATCAATTAGTCGACAAATAATGGTAATATTTCCAAATGAGAATAAAGCATTTGTTTCATTGTATTCTAAAGTAACATCTGAATCATCACCAATGTTATTCTTAAGAATAGTTAAAGGTTTTTTTGGGAGAATAAAAGAAGCAGTATTATCTGATTTTACATCAGTACGGGAGTGTCTAACCAATTTATGAGCATCAGTTGCAACAAAAGTAGTTTGTTCGCTTGAAAGCTCACAAAATACTCCTGACATAACCGGACGCAACTCGTCATTACCACTAGCAAATAAAGTTTTATTTATTGCATTACCTAATACTTCCCCTTTTATTGTAGTTGATGATGAAGATTGTAAAGTTGGAATTTTTGGAAATTCGTCAGCATTTTGCCCTGCTAATTTATAATTCCCTAATTCTGAGCTCATTTCAATACCAAAAGTATTTGTATCAACAATGAATGTTAAAGGCTGGTTTGAGAAGGTTTTAAGGGTGTCAATTAAAATACGAGCAGGAATAGTTATTTTTCCATCTACATCAGCCTCAACACTAATGGATGACATCATAGTTGTTTCTAAATCAGAAGCAACAATTGACATTTGATTATTACTAATATTAAATAAAAAATTATCCAAAATTGGCAAAGTATTACTTGAACTAATTACTCCATTTAGTTTCTGTAATTCCCTTAACAATGCTGTACTATTAACTATAAATTTCATTCGTAAATTTGTGTTTTAAAGTGGTTTATTTAAGTGTCAAATATAATTTTTCTATTGGTATAGTAGAGCAATTTATTACTGCAATTGGTCAATAGTAATTAACACTTTGTTGAAAACATAGTCTTGTATAAGCATAAGCTCTCCATTATTCAAAGTAGCATGCATTCTTTTAACAGTAAAATTTTCCTCTTTTTCTTTTGTTGTTTCATTTAACCCTCCAATAGCATAAGTCCTTAAGGTGTCATTATTTACAATTAGTTCGTGCAAAGGAAGAGCAAATTCTATCTTTTCTTTCTCATCCTTATAGCTTTCACAATTAAGTAATTTAAAAGCATTTAATAATGTCAATACTTTTTCCTTATTAAAATCAACTTCAGTTCCAGAATAGTCTAGCAAAGCAAGTGGCCCATTTATTAGCGTAAATGATTGTTTAGGTTCTTGGAAATTTTTAATGCTTATAGAATTAATATTTTCATGTTTAAGTTTGAAAACATTAGTTGTTCGCCAATCCTTTTCATTTAGTTTTTGTCCCTGAATTCCATATCTTGGAGATAAAAAGCCATTAAAGAAAGGAATATGAATAACAAAAGGGGATTCAGCACCATCCATTAACATATATGTTCCTAAATGATTTGCTGTAGAGTTGCCTATTGTATATGTTTTTTCAGGAGTTTTTTTAGTGGTATAAATTTCTACTTTTACTCCTGTGGTGGCTAAATTTTTAATTACATTTTCAAATGCTTTTTTAGGTACAGGTCTCTGAATTCTTATTTGATTAATAGTACTAAGAATAGTTGTTATTGCATCCTTCCTTACTTCATATTTATCGTTTACAATCCATTTGTTTTCAACCCTATCCAAAGTGATTGTTTGTCCATCTCTATCAGCAATAAATATTTTACTTACGGATGAAGTATCACTAATTGAAAAATTATTATCAGTAGTAATTGTTGATTTTTTATTAGTAGACAAAAACCAAATAATAGCACCAAATAATATAATAAGTACAAGGTAAAACATTTGTTTTTTAGGCATATTTTCTTTTTTTATTTCGGATGAAGAAGAAGGCAAAAATAAGTAACAATACTATTGGGAAAATAATATTTATTAACTGGATAAGAAATTTATTTTTCTGTATCTTTTCTTTATCCAACATTCTTAAACTGAGCTCCTTTGTTTTTAAATGAGATAAGCCATTTTCATCACAAAGATATTGTATAGCATTGATTAAAAAATGCTTATTTCCTGGATAAGTATATTTAATATTAGGATCATAAGCAAGTGGAAAAATAGTCCCTGAAGCACTTACATTATTAGCAATTAAATCACCATCAGAAACTACAATCATTTTAGTTATTTCACTTTTTTCTTTTAACTGAATTTGATTATTTTTCTGCATCAATTTGTCTTTAAAAACAGATTCAAATTCTCCTTCAAGCAAAACGGCTATTGGCTTAAATTGTTTATTATAGCTTTCAATAGACGGAGGGTTTTCTAAGATTCCTAAACTAATTTTAGCAGGAGCAAGGTTCAATCGGCTTTGTTTTGAACTATGCAACAAAATAGTTTTTTGAATATTATTTTTTACCATATCAATTGAGCTGACAAAATCGCATTTTATTCCGTCCAAGCCTTTGCTTACAGCATGTTTACTATCGGAAACGAGTAAAGGAAAATAAGGCCATTGAAAATAAGATTGCTGAGGCTTGTTATTACTATAACCTGTAATAATTGGAATTTTAGTTGATCTTAAGTCTTCTATCAAATCAGCATTAATGCGTACACCATATTTTAGAAGTTGATCATCAATATTTAAGTTGTTTTTAGTGGCAATAAAAGCTCCTGATTTGTTTTGCAAACTATCCATACTAGCGATTACTCCATCTACTAACCAAAGTACTTTTCCGCCTTGCATAACATACTGATCAATAAGTAGTTTATCCAAATTATTAAAAGGAATAGTTGGCTTAGCAATAATAATTACCTTATACACATTCATCATAGCTAATTGCCTAGATAAATTTGGAAGCATTGTAGTACTGTCTATTGTAAATTCTTTAATGTTAAAACGGTCAATATTATAATAATAAGAAAGGTTAAAATTATCATCTAAAACAGAACTTGTTATGTCATGAACTTCATTTTCACTTAGTTCACCATTTCCTTCTAAAAAGCAATTTTATCTAGCTTGTTTTTAATTAAATATTGGATAGCACTAACAAATTCATATTCTAAATTTTCTATGGAAGTATTAATATTACCTCCTGGGCTTTCTCCTAATTTTTGCTTTAAAAAATTAACGGCTACTTTTTTATCCTTGTAATAAATGAGTGCCCCTGGAAAAATAACTTGATTTACTTGTTTTCCTTCTTTTCTTATTTCTAAATCAGTAGGGGTAAGCTTAAGTTTTACCAATTGTTTAAATAAAGCTAATTTATCATCATCAGCAATAGGAGTATTAGGGTTGATGAACTCAAAATCAATATTATCACTTGAAATTGATTTAAAACGCTTTAGCAATTCCTCAGTTGCTTTTTGTAGCTTTTTAAAATCAGCAGGAAAATCACCTTCCAAGTAAACTTTAATAAATAGATTGTCCTCCAAACTATTAATTATCTCAGTTGTTTCCTTAGCAAAAGAATGCTTTTTATCTGCCGTTAAATCAATATCCCAATTGATAAAACTACACAATATATTTACTAGAAATACTAGCGTAATAAATAAAATAGATGTTATGTACTTATTTGTATTCACTAAGCTTTTTTATCAATAATTACCAGTTCAGTAAGCTTAATAAATAAAAAAGTAAAAGAAGTAAAATAGACAACATCAGAAAACTTAATTAAGCCTTTACTCATACTATCATAATGAAAGGAAACTCCAATTTGTTGAATTATTAAATCAATATTTTGCAGAAGAGAAATTTCACTTAATAGATCAAACCCAAAATAGAATAAGGTATTCAAAAGAATGGCTAACAAAAAGGATATAATTTGATTTCCAACAATAGATGAAGCGTAAACACTAACAGAAGAAAATAAAGAACACAGAAAAATCAGACCAATATAAGAACCTATAATTCCTGCCAGATCAAGATTACCAATAATTTCTCCTAAATAATAAATATTCACAACATAAATTAAGGTTGGAATAATAGCAAATAATACTAAAGTAAAAATAGCTAAAAACTTACCTAACACAATATTAAAAGCGGTAATAGGTTTAGTAATTAATGTTTCCATTGTTCCACTCGTATATTCCTCAGTAAAAATACGCATACTAATAGCTGGGATAAATAATAAAAAAAGGAGAGGGGCTATTGAAAAAAAGATATCCATATCAGCATAGCCATATTCTAAGATATTCATTTTACTAAAATCAGACCAAAGCAAGATACTATTTATCAATAGAAAAACACCTATAATAAGGTAGCCAATAAGGGTGCTAAAAAAAACACTTATTTCTTTTTTTAAGAGTGCAATCATCTAAATTCTATTCTAATGATTTCATGTAATTTTAATCCTAATAGCTTATTAGCTTTACCTTGATTAATTGCAATTTGCAATAAGTTATTTTCTCCAAAAATAGCTAGTTTTTCTGATTGTGGGACTTCTTTATATTTACTTGAGATATTTGTAATTTGTTCATCCTCACGCCCAAAAAGAATTGAAAAACTCCTACCTCTTTGTACTGCTTCAAAAACTTCTTTACTGATATTAGTAGTTGCATTCCCATAACTATCAACATAAATTACTGCACCTCTAATCATGTCTTTTTCTATGACAGCTTTTAGCTCAGTTCTTTTTATCTCAAAATCAGTCACTTCAGTACCAATAATTTCCATTGTTCCACCTCTTGCTAGATGACAAGCAGCTGGAACAAATATATTTTTAGTTGCAAATGTCATGCAATTAGTTGTTTGGGAAATATTCAGCCTTACAATTTTTTCTGCTTTTACCTCATTTAGCAATAAAGAAAAAAGACCATTGTCAGCACCAATAAAATAATGCCCATTTGCTTTTACTGCCAAATGCTCATTTTTAATACTTAATTCATCATCAACACTTATAATATGAATTGTTCCATGAGGAAAATCCTTAAAGCAATTACGCAACACATAGGCTGCTTGCTGAATATTAAAAGGAGCTATATCATTGGTGATATCAACAATTTTAGCTGTTTCAAGCTGACTGTAAATACTTCCTTTTACTGATGCAAGGTAACTGTCCTTGGTTCCTAAATCAGAAGTAAGTGTAATTATTGACATTTATTATGAAAAGCTATTGTTGAAGTAGTTAAAATATTGTTATTTTGTAGCTCCAAAATTAAAAGAAATTGATGAACAGTATAATTAATGAGTGAGAAATTAATAACACTTAGTAACATTGAGTTAGTAAAACTTTTTGGCACTAACAATCATAAGCTTGATAAAATAAGAGTTTTGTTTCCTCAAATCAAAATTGTATCTAGAGGAGAGAAGTTAAAACTCTTAGGAAGCACTGACCAGATTAAGTATTTTGAACAAAAACTAACAGCCTTTATTAAGCATATCAATCAGTATAATTCACTTACACTTAGTCAAATTGAACGATTAGTTGAAGGAGATGAAAATGAGATACTTAAAACAAAAGATGATGTTATTTTACATGGGCAAAATGGTAAGGTAATAAAAGCAAGAACAGCTAATCAAAGAAAGATGGTTGCTGAAATTGAAAAAAATGATATGTTATTTGCAATAGGTCCTGCAGGTACAGGAAAAACATATACAGCAGTAGCTATTGCAGTAAAAGCATTAAAGGATAGAGGGATAAAAAGAATAATATTAACTCGCCCTGCAGTAGAAGCAGGTGAGAATTTAGGATTTTTACCAGGAGATTTAAAAGAAAAACTAGACCCTTATATGCAGCCAATATATGATGCTTTATTTGATATGATTCATATTGAAAAATTAAATGAATATATAGAAAATGGTACAATACAAATTGCACCTTTAGCATTTATGAGAGGGAGAACTTTAGATAAAGCCTTTGTAATACTTGATGAAGGGCAAAACACCACAGAACAACAAATGAAAATGTTCTTAACAAGAATGGGGAAATCAGCTAAGTTCATTATTACAGGAGATGAAAATCAAATTGACCTGCCAAGAAATCAAAAATCAGGATTAATACACGCAAAAAATACACTTAAAGGAATAAAGGATATCAGTTTTATTACTCTTGATGCAAAAGATGTAATAAGACATAAACTAGTAAAACAAATAATTAAAGCATATAAAAATAATGATTAACACAATTAAAGGAACAAATTTTAACTTACCAGGACAAACTAAA
>JABJNS010000142.1 GCA_018664745.1 Flavobacteriales bacterium
CAATACAATTTACGGAACGCAAATGAAAGATTGCCCTCACTGCCCAACTCTTATGGTTTGTGATATGAGTTCAGATATTTTCAGTAGAAAAGTAAAAGTTAGTAATTTTGATATTATCTATGCAGGAGCACAAAAGAATATGGGACCTGCAGGAGCAACATTAGTAATTGTTAAAAATGAAATTTTAGGTAAAACAGGAAGAAATATCCCAACTATGTTGGATTACAATACACACATCAGTAAGGATAGTATGTTCAATACTCCTCCTGTATTCCCTATTTATGTTTCTATGCTTACTTTACAATGGTTAAAAGATTTAGGAGGTGTTGAGGAAATTGAAAAAATAAATCAAGCTAAAGCAGATTTATTATATGGTGAAATTGATAGAAATCCTTTGTTTGAAGGAACAGCTGCAAGGGAAGATCGTTCTAACATGAATGTTTGTTTCTTATTAACTGACAACAGCAAAGAAGAAGCTTTCAACACTATGTGGAATGCAGCAGGAATAAGCGGTATAAAAGGACACAGATCAGTTGGAGGCTATAGAGCATCAATGTACAATGCAATGCCAATTGAAAGTGTACAAGTATTAGTAGATGTAATGAAAAAATTAGAACAAAATTAAGATGACTAAGATATTAGCAAATGACGGAATCTCACAAGCTGGGATTGATGCTTTAACTGCAAAAGGATTTGAAGTAATTACTGAAAAGGTAAATCAAGAAGATTTAATTAATTCAATTAACACAGAGAACTATGAAGTACTACTTGTAAGAAGTGCTACTACTGTTCGTAAGGATTTAATAGATGCTTGTCCTCACCTTAAAATTATAGGAAGAGGTGGTGTTGGAATGGATAACATTGATGTAGATTATGCCCGTGAAAAAGGAATTAATGTCATCAATACTCCTGCCGCTTCATCTTCATCAGTAGCTGAGCTTGTTTTTGCTCATTTATTTGGAATGGTGCGTTTCCTTTTTGATAGTAATCGTCAAATGCCTTTGAGTGGTGATGCTGAATTCAAAAGTTTAAAAAAATCATATGCTAACGGTAGAGAACTTGCTGGAAAGACCTTAGGAATTATTGGTTTTGGAAGAATAGGACAAGAAGTAGCCAAAAGAGCAATCGGCCTTGGAATGAAAGTGATGGCGCATGATAAATTTATTAATGAAGCAAATATTACTTTAGACTTTTTTAATGGAGATAAAAAATCATTTACTATTGAAACTGAAAGTATGAAGGAAGTCCTTTCAAATTCTGATTTTATTACACTACACATTCCTAAAATTGGAGATAAGGCTGTAATTGGAGCTGAAGAAATTGGGATGATGAAAACTGGTGCAGGGATTGTAAATGCTGCTAGAGGTGGTGTGATTGATGAAACTGCTTTAATGTTTGCTTTAGATAAAGAAAAATTGGCCTATGCTGGATTAGATGTATTTGACAATGAACCTACTCCAAGTATTCATATTTGTATGCATAATGCAATTTCACTTACACCTCATATTGGTGCTGCAACACTAGAAGCACAAGATAGAATCGGAACTGAATTAGCGGATCAAATTGCAACTCATTTTAGTAAATAAAAATGGCTGTTGTTCACCCTTTTAAAGCCATTCGCCCTACAAGAGATAAGGCAAACTTAGTAGCTTCTCGCTCCTATTTATCTTATTCTGATGAAACTTTAAAAGAGAAATTAGAACACAATCCTTTTACCTTTTTACATATTATTAATCCTGATTATAAGGATGAAATAAAACTGAAAGGAGTAGAAAAATTTAATGCTGTGAAAGAAAAATTTAATGCATTTCAAAAGGATGGTTTCTTAATTACTGAACCTTCTGAATCTTTTTATGTTTATCAGCAAATACATGAGCACCAAACATTTGAAGGAATAATTGGAGCTACTGCAGTAGCTGATTATTTAAATGGAAATATAAAAAAGCACGAACATACCCTTACAGCTAGGGAAGAAATGTTCAAAAGCTACCTGGACACTACTGGATTTAATGCAGAACCTGTTTTATTGTGTCATAAAGAGAATTTAACTATAAAGGAAATTATTCAAAAACATAAAGGAACTAGAGCTGAATACGAGTTTGCAACTACCAATAAAGCAGTGCATAAATTATGGTTAGTTAATAATACGGATGACATCTATACCATTACAAATGCTTTTGCTACTATTGATGACTTGTACATTGCAGATGGGCATCA
>JABJNS010000016.1 GCA_018664745.1 Flavobacteriales bacterium
AAGTCCTATAAATACTAAATCATCATCATTTTGTCTTTCTCCAAGATACTCTATAGCTTGATGATTTATATCTAGATATTCAAGTGACTTTGTTTTTTCTTGATGATGATGAATTTTGATATCATTATCAAATACTTTTATTTGTTTCCAAGTTAAACTCTCAACATCTCCAAATCTTAATCCTGTTAAGCAAGAGAATAAGAAAGCCCTTTTTAAAATAGGGTATCTACATTCTGCTTTATCCAATCTTTGAAGTTCTTCTAAAGTAAGATATTGTCTATCTTTTTCAATGATTTTTGGAAGTTTAATGTCAGTACTTGGATTGAATGAAATTATACGTTCTTTAACTGCTTGCTTTAAACTTGCTCTAAACTTATTAAAGTATGATGCAATAGTAGATGTTGATAGATGTTCACCATTATTTTTTAATGCATTTTCAATCAAGTAGTTCTTAAATTCTTCACAGAATTGTTCATTAATTTCTCTGAAACGAACTTTACCTGAAGTGTATTTTGTAAGATGTTTTTCTGTACTCTTCCAATTACCATAGTTCCCTTTGCTTTCAAATCGTTTTTCAGTTAGTTTATTAAAGTATTCAATAAAATTAGCTTTAGACTTTACCTTACTATTAAAGCCATATTGTCCGCTTTGAATATCTAGCTCTCTTTGTGCTTTAATAGATTCAGCCAATTGTAACATCTCCTTATTATGTTGCTTCTTGGTAAAGTCATTAGCTTTTTGATATAAGTATAAATCAAGATACTCATACTCTCTAATGGCATTAGTTTTTCCATTCTTTTTTTCATATCCTTTATAAATATCAAGATATAATTTAGTTTTCCCTTTTTTTAATTTCCGCTTTCTTAATGTTATTTTCATTTTTTGTTGCTGTTTTTGATTAATATGAATAAAATTAAAAATCAGCAACAAATAAATAGCAAATAAAAGCAGTTACTTGTAAACTTGTGAGTAAGTATAGGTTAGCGTACCTGAGTATAAGTAGTGAAATGGATAATAAAAGTAAATAACGTTACTTTCCGATACAGAATTTCCCAAATATATTTCCTAGTAGGGTGTCGGTAGTAACCTCACCCGTTATACTTCCTAAATGGAAAAGGGATTGACGGATATTAATGGCTAAGAAGTCACCTGTTAATCCAGAGTTTAGTCCTTCAATAATGGTATTTATTTCGTGAAGCGTAAGTTGTAATTCCTCATAATGTCTAAGGTTGGTTACTATCGTTTCATTATTGGAAAGTTGTGCCGTATTTACAAAAGTTAACAACCTTTCTTTCAGTGTTTCAATCCCTTCATCCTTTTTTGCTGAAATGAAAAGAGCATCTTTAAATTCCTCCTTAATGTCAGGATTTAAATCAATTTTATTAACGACAATCAACAATTTATCGCCAGCACTTTCTTTTATTTTTTCTAACTCTATTAGCTGATTATCCAAGTTAGCATCAGCAGCAATTAAAAACAACACAATATTGGCTATTTCAGCTTTTTCTAAGGATTTTTTAATCCCTAAATTTTCAATTGTATCAGTAGTTTCCCTAATTCCTGCTGTATCAATAAAACGGAATTTAAAACCATTAATATTTAATTCATCTTCAATAGCATCACGAGTAGTTCCTGCAATATCGGATACGATTGCTTTATCTTCATTTAGTAGTGTATTCAGTAGGGTAGATTTTCCCACATTTGGTGCTCCTAAAATTGCAACAGGAATCCCGTTTTTAATCACATTCCCAAGTTTAAAGGATTGAACTAACTTTTCCAATTCTATTTTTATGGCAGCTAATAAAGTTTCAAATTGTTTTCTGTCAGCAAATTCTACATCTTCCTCCGAAAAGTCTAATTCTAGTTCAATTAAGGAAGCAAAGTCAATGAGTTTTGTTCTGAGTTCTTGCAATTTGTTAGAAAAACCTCCTCTTAATTGCTTTAATGCGGTTTGGTGTGCAGCTTCACTTTCTGATGCAATAAGATCGGCCACTGATTCTGCTTGTGATAAATCTAGTTTTCCATTCCTAAAAGCACGCATAGTAAATTCACCAGCAGTAGCCATTCTACATCCTTCAGTTATGAATAGTTGCAGTAATTTATTCTGTATGAAAGTAGAGCCATGGCAAGAAATTTCTACTGTTTCTTCTCCTGTATAAGACTTCCCGTCTTTAAAAATACTAACCAATACTTCATCAATAATTTTAGTGCTATCGGATATAGTTCCAAAATGGATAGTATGGCTTTTAGCTTCACTAATATCTTTGCTAAAAACAGAGTTAGTGATATTTACAGCCTCTTTTCCTGATAAACGGAGAACAGCAATTGCACTTAATCCTCCGCCAGTTGCTAGGGCACAAATAGTATCTTCTTGCAATAAATTATTCATGCTGCAAAAGTATTCAAAATCCTTTGTTAATAGCCATAATGTTCTAATTTTGCAACCCAAATTAAAAAACAAATCAATGAGCGTATTAGTTAATAAGGATTCAAAAATTATTGTACAAGGTTTTACAGGTACTGAAGGAACTTTTCATGCAGGACAAATGATTGAGTACGGAACAAATGTAGTAGGGGGTGTTACTCCAGGAAAAGGAGGGCAAACTCATTTGGATAGACATGTATTTAATACCGTCAGTGAAGCTGTTGAAAAAGCAGGAGCTAATACTTCAATGATATTTGTTCCGCCAGCATTTGCTGCTGATGCGGTAATGGAAGCTGCTGAGGCAGGAATCAAAGTAATCATCTGTATTACGGAGGGAATTCCTACAAAAGATATGATTACTGTAAAAGAATATATTTCGGATAAGGACTGTACTTTAGTTGGTCCTAACTGTCCTGGGGTTATTACTCCTGAAGAAGCAAAATGTGGTATTATGCCAGGTTTCGTTTTCAAGAAAGGTAGAATTGGTGTGGTTTCAAAATCAGGAACTTTAACTTATGAAGCTGCTGATCAGGTTGTAAAAGCAGGAATGGGAATATCAACTGCTATTGGTATTGGTGGTGATCCGATTATTGGAACAACTACTAAAGAAGCTGTTGAACTTTTCATGAATGACCCTGAAACTGATGGTATCATTATGATTGGTGAAATTGGTGGACAATTAGAAGCGGATGCTGCAAAATGGATTAAAGCAAACGGTACTAAGCCTGTAGTTGGTTTTATTGCTGGACAAACTGCCCCTGCTGGTAGAACAATGGGACATGCTGGTGCTATTGTTGGTGGAGCTGAAGATACTGCTGAAGCTAAGATGGCTATTATGCGTGAGTGTGGTATTACTGTTGCTGAATCTCCTGCAGAAATTGGAAAAATGATGGCTGAACTAATGGGTGTTACTGCTTAAAAGATAGATTTTAGTACTTATTACTTGGATATTAGATAAAAGAAAAGCCCTCAAATTGAGGGCTTTTTCTATCTTTGATTTTTAAAATATAAATTATGAGATTATTAGAAGGAAAGACAGTAATTATTACTGGCGCTAGTAGAGGGATAGGAAAAGGAATTGCTGAGGTGTTTGCAAGTCATGGAGCAAATATTGCGTTTACATACCGCTCATCTGATGAAAAAGCAAAAGCTTTAGAAAAGGAGCTTTCATCAAATGGTTGTAAAGCAAAAGGATATAAATCGGATGCTTCTGATTTTGATGCTGCACAGCAATTAGCTGCTGATGTATTGGAAGAGTTTGGAAGCATTGATGTATTAGTAAATAATGCGGGAATTACTAAAGATGGATTGCTAATGCGTATGTCAGAAGATGATTTTGACAGAGTGATGGATATTAATATGAAGTCTGTATTCAATATGACAAAAGCAGTTTTACGCCCAATGCTAAAACAAAGAAAAGGTTCTATTATTAATATGAGTTCAGTTGTTGGTGTAAAGGGTAATGCTGGTCAGGCAAATTATTCGGCATCAAAGGCGGCAATTAATGGTTTTACAAAGTCAACTGCTCTAGAGTTAGGGTCTCGTAATATTAGGTGTAATTCTATAGCTCCAGGTTTTATTGAAACTGAAATGACTGAGGCTTTAGGAGAAGATCAAATAAAAGAATGGAGAAATACGATACCTTTAAAAAGAGGTGGGAGTACTGAAGATATTGCAAATGCAACTTTGTTTTTAGCGTCTGATATGTCGGCTTATGTTACAGGTCAAGTGCTTCATGTTTGTGGAGGTATGCTTACCTAAACTAAATGGATATAAGTACTGATTTACCAATAATATACAGTCTAGCTTGTCTATTTTTAGGGTTTGGCTATGCTTATTTTTTGTATAGAAAAGAAAATTTACTTTCTTCTAAAGTATTGCGATACTCTCTCTTTATAATTCGTACTTTTTTTATTGGGTTTTTAACAGCTTTATTGCTTAATCCTATTGTTAAGTCTTTACAGAATACTAGCCACAAACCTATTGTAATTATAGCTCAGGATGTTTCTGAGTCTATTTTAGATACTTCTTCCAGTAATTTTCTAACTAATATTTCTGAGCAATTATTAGATTTTGAAGTGCATCATTTTTCATTTTCTGATAACGTAAACCAAGGTTTTTCTGTTGAGAACAAGGGTTTACTAACTAACTACAGTAATCTTTTTCAGGATATGAATAGTCGTTTTGCTAATCAGCATATTGCAGGTATGATATTAGCTACTGATGGTTTATATAATAGAGGGAATAATCCGCTTTATGGCAATTTGATGAATTACCCTATTTATGCAATTGCTCAA
>JABJNS010000143.1 GCA_018664745.1 Flavobacteriales bacterium
ATAATAACTACCTGAACTCAAACCAAAAACAGTGTCATTAGTACTAAAACTCGTATAACTATCATCAAACCACTCAAAACTATAACCAGGAGTACCTCCAGAACCTAAACCTACAGCAAAACCATCTGAAGAACCATAACAAACTACTACTTTTGATTGAGCTAAAGCTTGTAAAGCAAACTTAGGGCAATCAATAATAACTGTATCACGCATCATACAATCATTACTATCAACTACTGACATAATATAAGTACCACAACTTAAATCAGTAAACAAACTATCATAAGGAAAAGCATTAGCACTTAATACTCCATCAATATAAAAATCATAAGGTAATAAACCATTATTAGCCCAAACTGCAATACTAGCATCATTACCCTCATAACAACTTATATCAGTTGGGAAAGAGGATACTGATAATGGATTAAATGATTGGCCTACTATAATAGTATCCTGTGAGGAATCCCCAAAACCATCTGTTACTCGTGCTATATAGGTTCCTGGAAAAAGATTAGAGAATGTATGTGTATTAGTAATTGCATTAGGGAAATGCTGAACTAGAGAATTACTCATATCAAAAAGCTCTATATTCCAAGGAGGGGAAGTTAAGTTTAAGTCAGGAAAAACACTAATAGTAGCATCATCACCTGAACAAGAAGCATCCGTACCACTAAGGGAAATATCAAAACATCCTGATATATTGATTGTTATGGAATCAGTAAGATTTCCCCCTGAACATTCTCCTGTAATATTTGCATAAATTACAGTGCTAGTTGAGACATTTACAGGTAAAGTTGAACCGACTCCTAAAATATTTCCGTTTACATCTGTCCAGGTATTAACTCCAGCAAATATAACTGAAAACGGTATCTGGTTAATAGTATATGAAGTAGGGCCATTAGGCAAAAACTCCCACCCCTCATTTGCTGCAGTCCACAACAAAGGAAAATTTCTTGGCTGTAATAAAACTGGATCCATAACAATATCAGAATTAGTAGAAGTAGCATCCACTAATCCATGAACAGCAGCCCCACTATTCCAAGAGCAAGATCGTTTTGTATCAATAAAAGTTTCAATCTTATCAGTATCTTCATGTAAAACAATTTGAAATGTATTTATTGAGTCCGTACACGAAAACATAGCCGCAGCACACCAAGTTGCGATAAACCTTCTATTTGGAGCAATACCAGTTTTTGAAATAAAAACGCTACCATTTCCAGTACCAAAAGGTGTTGCTAATAAGACATCATGCCAGGGAGCCATAATTGCATTATAAGGATCCTGACTAAATGGATTTGGCACAGGGTTAGGTATCGCATTATTAATGGTATATCCTGAAATAGTATTCGCTAAAGTTGTATCAAAAGTAATATACCCATTATCACATACAACCAAAGAAGTATAGGTAAGCCCATAAAATTTAAAAGGAAAACCAATTTGTATTACACCTGAATAATCATCATCCCCATTTAAAGAATCTTGAACAGCTCCTACTGCTTGCAATACATCAGTATAATTACCACACCTAGTAGTATCATTAGATACTATAATTTGTGCTGACAAAGATTGTATGCTCAAATAAATTACTCCAATTAAAAAAACTATTCTTTTCATTTTTTTTATTTTAAATAAAAATCCCTGTCTTAACTAACAGGGATTTTCTTTATTTCTTTATTTTCTTATCTTATTATTGTAATAGATCCTTTCTCTTCATAATAATGCCCATCTATTCCATCAGCCTTAAACACAAAGAAATAAACTCCTTCTGGTAGATTTTGTCCATCAGCACCTCTTCCATCCCAAGCTTTATTTTCACCAGTCCAAGAGTAAACCTCCTGTCCCCATCTATTATAGAAAGTTACATCTACATTTTCCATAGCAAACTCTCCAAAAGTAAAGTCATCATTTATACCATCATTATTCGGTGAGAAAACATTATTAATTTCAGGAACACCTTGCACCTCAATAGCAAAAGCGATAGAATCAATACAACCTGAATTAGCATTTTGAACTAACACGTAAACATTATTTATTCCTATTTCAGAAAACAAATGAGTAAAAGTCATACCTGCACTATTAAATGAAGATTGAGGAACGTCAAAATCACTCCAATACCAATCATGATTTACAGGGTCATTTGTAGATGTTGTGGTTGCATCAATAAACATAATTGAAGCTGGACCATGAACTGGGCCTGCATAATTTATTGTAGTAACGTCTGCTACAAAAGTATCAGCAGGCTGAGTTAACACAAAAGAAGTATCATACTTACAACCATTTACATCAGTAATTGTAACATCATAAATACCTTCAATCACATTATAAATTGATGATGAAATAGTAGATTGCCCATTAAAAGGACCTGTCCATTCATATTGATAAAGATTACCATTAGAAGGTACGCCTCCAGTTGGATCTAATTCTATCCATCCATCAGATAAACCATAACAAGAAATATCAAATCCAAATGAAGAAACCTGTCCACTTTGCAATCCGTTAGCTACTAAAGTATCTGGTTCATTAATAGTAACATTCGCAACATCACTACAACCATTAGCATCACTAACAGTAACAGTATAATTACCTACACCTAAATTGATAGCAGGATTAGTTGTTTGTGCTGGTACAGTTGACCAAGAATAAGTAAGTGTTCCAACTCCACCTCCATTAGTCACAATTGCAGTTCCGTCAGTATATCCATGACAGCTTACATTATAAGCTACACCTAATGCATCAGATCCAAAGTATGAATTTGCTTCAACAGCAGAAATAATTTTAGAAGGTTCTGTTACCGTAACACTAAAACTAGCTTGACATGAATTATCATCTGTTACTGTACAAGTATAAACATTTGCAGCTAAACCTGAAGCTACATTAGCATTACCTCCACCATTATCCCATGCATACCCATAATTAGGATTAGGAACTCCTCCATCAACTATAATAGTTGCAGTACCATCATTTCCATTATTACATAAAGGTGCAGTAAATGAAATACTTGCTGTTATTGCATCTGGTTCACCAACTGTTATTGCATCAGTTATCTCACAACCATTTCCATCAGTAATAGTTACTGTATAAGTACCTGGCTGTAAATTAATATGGTCTTCATTATTTAAATTTGAAGTTGGGATAGAAGTTGTTATATCCCAATTATAAGAATAAGGAGCAGTACCACCAGTTGGTGTTAAATCAATTTCACCATTAGCATCCCCATAACACAGAACATCTGTCGGATTAGCCCCTGAATTAATTGCAGTAGGACCAACAATAGTAAATACTGCTGAACTTGCATCACAACCAGAATAGATTTGCCCAAAATTAGTACTATCACCATAATGCGCTACTAACACATAATTTCCAGGATATAAAATAGAAGTAGTATTTCCCGTATCTACCTGAATACCACCTGGGGAAGTTTCCCAAGTATATGAATATAAAGAATTTCCTCCAGCTCCATCTATTGGATTCCATGGAATCCAAGCAGTCCCATCATTACTATTAGAACAACTAGCATTAGTTGACATTACCAAAGGAGGAATTACGACCACTCCTGAATCAACAAACTCTTGCCAAGAACCACCCCAGACAACAGCACCTTCACAGCCATTATCATCTGTTAAATATATACTATGTAATCCAGTACATAAATCAAAAATTAACGAATCGTTTACTAATTGAATAGGATTTGGAAACGGTACTGTAAAGTCACCTACTTCTGTATCATCATAATAATAATTACCAGTACCTCCTTCTACATTTACCCAAATTTGTCCGTTACAAGCACCAAAACAATTTGCATCAATTACATTATAAGTTGTGTATTCTAACTGGTCAGGCTCACCTACTTCTGCATTTACTGTAGTTGCACAACCATTACTATCTTCAATTACAACTGCATAACTTCCTGCATACAAAGAACTAATACTATTACCACTTCCTACAGAAGGTGTCCAATTATAAGTAAAAGGAGCAACTGCACCAGAAACTGAGTTAATTGTAACAGACCCATCATAACTTCCAAAACAACTTACATCAACCACTGTCATACTTACTCCTGCAGGAGTCATAGTATTAGTTATTGAATCTAAATCATAAGTAGCAGTAGCAATACAGTTTCTTTCATCCATTACAATTACAGTATATGTACCAGCAATTAAGTTGTATGCACATTCTGTTGATTGTCCTCCTGTCCATACATAATTGTAATTTGGTGTTCCGCCACTAGCAATTGCACAAAGCTGTCCTGAATTCGTACCTGCACAATAAGAATAAACAGTCATGCTATCTATAATCTCAACTTCTAACTGAGTAGGTTCAGTAA
>JABJNS010000144.1 GCA_018664745.1 Flavobacteriales bacterium
ACTGTTGCATCATCCCCCCAATGCCCTGTTTGAGCAGGATCTATTTCATTATTATAAAGTACTGCACTTGCACCATCTCCCTGATAATTATTGAATAATAAATCTTCTGCACTACTCCCTTCATAAGCAAAAATTGGTGTAAATGCTTGTTTGTTTTGTAGTTGTGCTTCAATTAAAGGATCATCAACTATTCCATCTTCATCATTGTCTAATAGTTCAGCAGCAACTGCAGCTGCATGTAAAACTTTTGCATTAGAAATACTGCTCTCAGCATAAATACTGAAACAACCTAATATATCAACATATTTTGTAAATCCACTAAATGCAATATCTGAATTTGGATTTGGATCAATAGTAAAACAAACATTATTTTGTGCATTTATCAATATTGGAAAAGCAAATAGCAGTGTAAATATTTTATTCATTTCTCTTATTTTAGATTTGAGCAAACTTACAAAATATAACAACTATATTTGCAGGGTGAAAGGAACAGTAATTAAATCAACAGGTAAGCGCTATACCGTAAAAACGGAAGATGGTGAAGTTGTGCAATGCAGGTTAAAAGGAAAATTTAGAATTGCTGGCATAACAAGCACAAACCCTGTTGTAGTTGGAGATAAGGTGGAGGCGGAAAAAGAATCTGAACTTTGGATGATTTTAAAGTTGTTTGAAAGAAAAAATCACATCCTTAGAAAGTCAGTGAACTTATCTAAACAAACTCATATTATTGCTGCCAATGTTGATCAGGCAATATTAATGATTACATTGGATAGCCCTGTAACTACTACTGGTTTTATTGATCGATTTTTGGTAGCAGCAAATGCTTATGGAGTTGATGTTATTCTTCTGTTTAATAAGATAGATATATTGAGTGATGAGTTAAAAACTCAACAAGAAAATCTTAAAAAAGTATACGAAAAGATAGGCTATACTTGTTTTGCTACTTCTGTAATTAATGATGATTTATCAGAGATTAAAAAATTAATGAAAGGTAAAGTAAATATAATTTCCGGGCATTCAGGAGTTGGAAAATCTACATTGATAAATACCTTACAACCCAATTTAAACATTAACACTAAAGAGGTTTCGTATACGCATCAGCAAGGACAGCATACAACTACATTCTCTGAGTTGCATGACTTAGATTTTGGAGCTTCAATAATTGATACTCCTGGAATAAGAGGTTTTGGTTTAGTAGAGTTAGATTCAGCTGAAATAGGAAATTATTTTCAAGAATTTTTTGCATAAAAATCCGGATGTAAATTCCATAATTGCATACATGAAAATGAGCCAAACTGTGCAGTAAAATTAGCATTAGAAAATGGTGAAATTGCTGAAAGTAGGCATAAGAATTATTTAAAAATGTTAGTTGAGGAGGAGGAAAATTTTAGGACAAATGATTATTAAATGAGGGCTGTTATTCAAAGAGTTTCAGAAGCATCAGTAATAATTGAGAACGAAATTATTTCAAGAATTGAAATAGGTTTAGTGATTTTGCTAGGAATTGAAATTGATGATAATACTGAAGATGTAAAATGGCTAGCAAATAAAACCTCACAACTCAGAATTTTCTCGGATATTGAAGGTAAAATGAATAACTCAATTACGGATGTTAATGGAGCGGTTATTGTTGTAAGCCAATTTACTTTACACGCCAAAACCAAAAAAGGGAATCGCCCATCTTATATAAAAGTATCCAGGCCAGAACAAGCAATTCCTTTATATGAGTTGTTTAAAGAAGAACTATCTCAATTGATTGGAAAGAAAGTTCAATCAGGAGTGTTTGGTGCTAATATGCAAGTTTCTCTGATCAATGATGGGCCAGTAACTATTATTATTGATACTAAAAATAAGGAATAAAAAAAGGAGCTTTTCAGCTCCTTTCATTTTATAAATTAATTTTTGCTCCAACTCGCATCCATCTTCCTTGTTGGGGTACATTTCCAAAATCAACATATTCTTTGTCGAATAAATTATTGATTTCAAGAAAAAGTGTGCTGTTTTTAAATGCATTATAAGAAACTCGAGTTGATGCTATCCAAAATGGTAAATACTCAACTTCTAATCCTGTATTAAAGTCCGTATAGCCTCCTTCTCTGTCTTGATAAGTTGCTCTCCAATCTATTCT